>NZ_JBKEUV010000021.1:0-696 GCF_056356755.1 Bifidobacterium sp. LH_449 | reverse complement strand
CACCCGACCGGAAACCCCGGAAGGACCGCGCCGTGCGGCAGCAAGATGAAGAACTTACACGACCCCGCCCACGAACGCAACCCGACCGGCACACCGGACCCCGAAAACCATTGCAAACACACACAACCATCGGCGTGTCGAAAACGGCCTGAAAGACGACGCATACCGACCAAAGCTATGCTCAAATCGCTACCAAACACCAAAAAAATATTACGTGTCGGCGTGTCGTACCCCTCACATACGGTTCGGCTCACTTTGTCTCACTGCAACGCCCACTTCGTCTGCATTCGCTGTTTCGAATCTGGCACTTGATCGGCCAAGCCAGACTACCGTTCCGCACACGGTGACGATACGGGCGGATGATAGCGGGCAATGTTCCTCTGACGTGCAACGAAGGTATTGATATCGTGTTGGCTGCGCAGCACTGTGCAGGTACGGGGATAGGCGTCCAGCGTACGCTTGAAAATTGCCTGTCGTTGTTTGCTTCGGCCGTCCCACAAAAGCCAACGCACGAATTCCGCGTCCATTTGCTCGTTGCATCCTGCCGTCATGTCAGGACGCGCGGCGCCTCGATTGGCGACATATCGGCGTAAGTAACAAAATGTGGGTCTAATGTTACCCCTCAGCCCTTACGGGAGTAAGCGTGTCGGGGTGGTATTAACGATTTGACCGTTAATACCGCCATCGACGACGCCA
>NZ_JBKEUV010000020.1:0-1379 GCF_056356755.1 Bifidobacterium sp. LH_449 | reverse complement strand
CGGCTTAAGTAACAAAATGTGGGTCTAATGAAGTGTTTTTCGCTCAGTGGACCCACCCCTTCCTGATGCCGAACCCGGATTCGTACGCGTTGACGTCGTCGGGGTTCGGGCCGGGATTCTGCACACCGGTCTCGGTTCCGGGGGCCGGCTCCTCCGCGATTCTCTCGGATCGTGGCTCCGGCGTTTCCCCGAGCCACGCCCGCAGCGCCTTCCTCGGATCGGGGTCCGCGGTCCTCATGTACAGACGCCATTCCACGGCGACGCGCATATGTCCCTCGCCCATCCCGCGATGCAGGTCGAGCATCCGTTTGACGCCGGAGTTGACGCCGCCCTCGATCATGTTCGTGGTCGGCAGTATGACGGCTCCGGCGGGATTGGCCGGATCGAGGAACGTGAACAGCTCGCCCTGCCTGACGAGCCGTTCGAGCCGGTAATACGCGTTGCGCACGCTGATGTGCGTGTACCACCACTGCCTGCCCGCCAACGCCTTGGGATTGGTCGGATCGTCCTTCGCGCTGGTGCGTTCCTTCAGGAACGCGCCGTACCGGTTGTGCCACGAGTTCAGGTCGTTGATCCACTGCGCGGCCTGAGATTCGTCGGCGATCCCGGTCAGCCGCAGGTACAGGGATCTCAGGCTCCTTCCGGCGTCGGTGCGCGGTTTCGTCGTCAGGTCGCGCCTGCCGTCGCGCTGCACGTGCACCAGGCACCGCTGGATGCGCACGTCCTTCCATCTGGCGCGGGCGGCGCCGCTGATGATGCGTGCGCCGTCGCAGCCCATCACCCCGACGCGGCCCATCCTCGAGAACATGGCCTGGTAAGCGGCGATGGTCTCATGGTCGCACCACTGCCAGGCCAGCACCCGGCATTCGCCGTCGCATGCCGCCAGCAGGCACCATCCATGGGAAAGATACGTGCCGTCGGCCTGTGCATAGGCGCAGTCACGCGGTTCCGGCGTCGGGACCGGAACCCTCCAGCACCATGACGTCATCCGCCAGAACGTCTGCCTGCTCACGCCGAGATCCGCGGCGGCCTCGCCCGCGGTCCGTCTTCCCAGCAGCCATTGCAGCCATACGCGGAACTGGAACTCGCGCACCTGGTCCTCGCGGCGGACCGTGGAGGACAGGGCGCATTCGTCGCAACGCCACCGCTGCCTCCCGGCCGTGGTGAATCCCTTTTTCCTCATCGGCCGGCCGCATGCCGGGCATTTGCGCGCACGTGCTGATTTGTGTTTGACCATGCTCCAGTCAAGCATGGGGCCGGCCGGAACATGGCGTCGTCGATGGCGGTATTAACGGTCAAATCGTTAATACCACCCCGACACGCTTACTCCCGTAAGGGCTGAGGGGTAACATTAGACCCACATTTTGTTACTTACGCCG
>NZ_JBKEUV010000019.1:0-1433 GCF_056356755.1 Bifidobacterium sp. LH_449 | reverse complement strand
TCCTTGACTGCGCCTGCGGCCAGGCCGGACTGCCAATACCGCTGCAACAACAGGAACGCGACCACCAACGGAACGATCGTGACCAGGGAACCCGTGACCACCAGGTTCTGGATCGCCTGCCCGCCCGCCGTGGACGCCTGGTCCTTCCACTGGTTCAGACCGATCGTCAACGGATACCAGTCCGCGTCCTTCAACATGATCAACGGCAGGAAGTAATTGTTCCACGTCGCCACGATCGTGAACAGGGCCGTCGTCACGATCCCCGGCGCCAACAGGGGCAGGCCGACCGCCCGGAACGTGCGCCACTCGCCCGCCCCGTCCACGCGCGCGGCCTCCAACAGCTCGGCCGGCACGGCCTGCTCCGAGAAGATCCACATCAGGTACAGGCCGAACGGGCTGATCAGGCTCGGCACGATCATCGCCCACGGCGTGTTCGTCAGCCCCAACCGGGCGAACAGGAGGAACTGCGGGACCGCCAGGGCGATGCCCGGCACCGAGATCGACCCGATGATCACCGCGAACACGACCCTGCGGCCCGGGAACCGGAACTTCGCCAGCGCGTAGCCGCCCATGACCGCCAGCAGGGTCGCGCCGCCCGCGCCCACGACCACGTACAGGAGCGTGTTCGCCAGCCAGCGGCCGAAGATCCCGTCCTGGTACGTGAACACCGTCACGAGGTTGTCCCACAACGCGAACTCACGGCCGAAGCCCAGGCCGAACGTGGACGTGAAGTCCGCCTGCGTCTTCGTCGCGTTGATGACCAGGTACACGAACGGGAACAGGCAGTACACCGCGAACACCGAGCACAGCACGGTCATCAGCGTGCTGCGCCTGGGGTTCGCGACGTTCGCGAACCCGCTCTTCGCGGCGCGCCTGCGCTCCGCGGCCTCGTCGCGCGCGACGCGCCTCCGCCGTTCCCTCTCGGCCCGCCTCGCGGCCCTCTCCATCGCCCTCAGGCCCATGCCGGCGCCCCCCGACTTCGTCGTCGCGCTCACTTCATCTGCTCCTTCATGCTGTTGAGCTGCACCGCGTACGCGATGGCCATCGTGATCACGGCCATCACGATCGCCATCGCGGCCGCGTAGTTCGACTGGTTGCCCGAGAAGCTCAGGTTGTACGCGTACATGTTCGGCGTGTAGTACGTCGTGACCGCGTTGCCCGGGACCATGTTCTGCAGGATGCTCGGCTCGTTGAACAGCTGGAACGAGCCGATGATCGAGAAGATCACCGTGATCGCCAGCGACCCCTTAAGCTCGGGCAGCTTGATCGACCTGACGATCCGCCACTCGCCCGCGCCGTCGATCGACGCGGCCTCGTACAGGGAACGCGGGATCGTGGACAGCGAGCTGTAGAAGATCAGCATGTTGTAGCCCACGAACTCCCACGTCACGATGTTGCCGATCGACGCGAGCAGCACGTCCGGGGCGAGCACG
>NZ_JBKEUV010000018.1:0-1476 GCF_056356755.1 Bifidobacterium sp. LH_449 | reverse complement strand
ACTGCGCCCCAAAAGTTGGACGATATTTATCATGATAGCGTCCTAGACCGTCAGGGTCATATTCCGGTACTCGACCGGGGTATGGCCCTGAAGCCTTTTCTGACGCCGCCGGTTGTTCCAATGGGCTATATAGGCCGCGAGCTCGCGCTTGAGCTGGCGGAACGTCATGATCCGCCCCCGCCACAGCTCGTCCTCGAGATGGCCGAACAGGCCCTCGGTGGGCGCGTTGTCGAGGCAGTTGCCCTTGCGGCTCATGGATTGGACGACGCCCATGCGGGCGAGCCGCCGGCGCCACCACGCGTGCCGGTACTGCCAGCCCATGTCGGAGTGCAGCACGGGCGCGCATCCCTCCGGCATGGCTCGGGCGAGCCGCGAAAGCAGCCGTTTCTGCCGCGCGAGATCGGGATGCCGTGAAAGGTCCCAGGCGACGATCTCGCAGGTGTGCATGTCGTAGACGGGCGCCAGATACGCCTTGCCGACGTCCAGGCGGAACTCGGTGACGTCGGTGCCGAGCTTCTGCCACGCGCCCGTGGCCGCGAAGTCGCGGGCGAGCACGTTGGGCACCTTCAGGCCGGCGTCGCCCCGGTACGAGGAGTACCGGCGCCACGGGTTCGGGCGCCTGATCGCGCAGCGCAGCCCCAGCCGGCGCATCACCCTGAGCACGCTCTTGGCCGAGATCGTCATGCCGAACTCATGCCGCAGGGCCATGTGCACCTGCCGGTGGCCGCATCCGTTGGGCGTCCGGGCGAACACCTCGCGCACCAGGCGCTCCGCGTCAGGCCTGGTCACGTGCGCCTCGTGGCTCATGTGGTAATGGTAGGTGGACCTGGACAGACCGGCGGCCTCGAGCAGGTCGTCCAGACGGTGGCCTCGCCCCGCCAGCAGTGAGACGGTCAGCGCGGCACGGCGCCGTCCGCCGCCTCCTCGGCCAGCAGGGCACGGTATTTTTCCAGGTACGCGACCCTGGCGCGCAGCCGTTGGTTCTCGCGTTCGAGCTCCTGCTCGCGCGTCGGCTCCGGTTTCGGTTTGCTGCGCGCGCCCTTCGGGCGTCCCCTGGGTTTCGGTCGCAGCGCCTCGGGGCCGTCCTCGCGGTACGCGTGGCACCATTTGCCCAGCAGCTCCACGGTGGAGATCCCGTAGCGGCGCGCGGTCTCGGGGGCGCTGACGCCCTCGTCGACGTGGGCGCGCGCCGCCGCCAGCTTCGTCTCGTAGTCATATGTCCTGTTGCCCTCGCGCCTGCACATGAGCCCGTCCTCCCCGCCGATGGAAAACCTATGGACCCATTTTCTCGCGGTATGCGCCGAAACGCCGAGCGCGGTGGCGATTCGGTCCGCGCCCCAGCCCTTGCGCAGCAGACCGGCGACGCGTCGCATGTACCGGTCGCTGTAACGTCTTCTTCCGTCCTGTGACATGAGAAACCGTACCTCCAAAAATCAGATCAGAATATTTCCAATCCAACTTTTGGGGTGCAGTTCA
>NZ_JBKEUV010000017.1:0-1540 GCF_056356755.1 Bifidobacterium sp. LH_449 | reverse complement strand
TGAGGTGTACCCCACATTCCGTACACATGTTCCGAAACCGTGAATAAACCGGAATCGGAACCAAGGCCGGCGGGCACGAAAGGAGCCCGTGACATGAAAAACGGAATGTTCACTCCCGCCGAACGGGAACTCCTCGCCGCGCTCGACGCGGTCGAGGCCGTCACCGCCCGGCGCATCACCTACTCCAAGAAGTTCAAGGTCGAATGCATGCGCCGCTACCACGCCGGAGACAAGCCCGGAAGAATCTTCGCCGACGCCGGCCTGCCCGCCTCGCTCATCGGCGGCAAGCGCATAGAACGCGCCATCGCCCATTGGAAGGAAGCCGAGGCCAAGGACTGCCTGACCGGCACCGACGGCCCGGCCGCAAGGCGTTCCAAACGGATAGAATCGCTGAAAAGGGAGAAGCGCGAGGCCGTCGCACGGCAGCGCGCCATCCGAGACCGCAGGATCGCCCGGATGGAGGACAGGATGGCCCGGCAAAGGAAACGCTCCGAGGAAAAGGAACGGCGGATCATCGCCGCGCAAGCCGCGAGGATCGCCTCGCTGGAAGCGCAGGTGAAGGCTTTAAAAGCACTTGGCGCGCTGGCGAAGAGGACCCGGCGCGCACCTGGATCGACGATGAAGGCGGAGCGGTTCGAGATCATCATGTCCCTCGCCCAGGCGGACCCGAAGTTTAACGTCAGCGCCGCATGCCGCGCGCTGGAGGTATCCCGCCGCGGCTACTACGACTGGCTCGCCGCCGCCCCGGCCCGCGCCGCCAGGCAGGCCGTCGACGACAGGGACGCGCTCCTGGTGCGCGAGGCCGCCGAATCCCACGGCGCCCGCAAGGGAGGCCGGCAGATAGCCGACTGGCTGCGCCGCGTGAAATCCGCGCCGATGAACCTCAAGAAGATCCGCCGGCTCATGCGCAAGTACGGCATCGTCTGGCGGCCCAGGCGCAGGAACCCGTACCGGCCCATCGGCACGGACGGACTGCCCAAGATCGCGCCCGACGCCGTCGCCCGCGATTTCAGGCGCGGCGCGCCCCGCAGCGTCCTGTCGACGGACATCACCTACCTGCCCTGCACGGGCGCGCCCTCGGGCTTCACCTACCTGTCGGCCGTCATCGACTGCCAGACGAACGAGATCCTCGCCCACAAATGCTCCACCAGCCTCGAGGAGCCGCTCGTCATCGACACGCTCGACCAGCTCAAGGACGCCGGATTGACCCCGGAAACATGGATCTGCAGCGACCAGGGCGTGCATTACACGGCGCTTGCGTACCGCGCCAAGCTCGCCGAGCTCGGCGTCCGCCAGTCCATGAGCAAAAAGGCCTGCTGCTGGGACAACAGCCCCATCGAATCCTTCTGGGGCCGGCTCAAGGAACAGATTGGCCCGACCAAGGACAAACGCCCGCAGGAACTCGAACACATCATCGACGAATACATCCACTACTACAACCACGGCCGGGGACAGGCCAGGCTAGGATGGAAAACCCCAAAGGAATACGCACGACAACTAGCCGGCTAAACACGATGTGCGGAATTCGGGGTACACATCA
>NZ_JBKEUV010000016.1:0-6716 GCF_056356755.1 Bifidobacterium sp. LH_449 | reverse complement strand
CAGCCCTTGCGCAGCAGACCGGCGACGCGTCGCATGTACCGGTCGCTGTAACGTCTTCTTCCGTCCTGTGACATGAGAAACCGTACCTCCAAAAATCAGATCAGAATATTTCCAATCCAACTTTTGGGGTGCAGTTCATTGATAACGCCTCCCATATCAATCGCAGCATTGCCTTAATCGCAATACCAAGCGATCCCGTCGCAGAGGATTCAATCCAAGCACGGCAATCGACCGTTTCTGAAAATATGCGAATATCCTTGGTATATGAGGAAACTTGCCGCAAACAAATACGATGTGATTGTGCCGGTGCTGTTTCTGCTAACCGCGCTGGCCTACACCATCGTCTTCGTCACCGCCTTTGCGGATCTGCCTTTGAACATCGGGGCTGCGCACCAGCTTTTGCTGCTGTTCTCCCATGGCGTGCCGATGTTTCTGCTCGAACTTTTGCTATGCAAATATGCTCGCCCTCTTTGGCGGATAGTCGTTCCCGTCATTCTCATCGCAACGCCCGCATTGATTTTCGTGGCTATAGGCGGTTTTTATGTAATCGCATGGATACTGGCCGGAATCTGGTGCGTCGCTCCTGTTGCGGGAAGCCTGTCGGCATGGCTCATTTGGCGAATCAAACGCCATACCGCATCTGGTGGGACGCCAATCAAAAAGTAGATGCGGACCTGCTTATTCCCCGCTCTTTCAACACGCTTATGACGTGTTATCGTTCACGCATTACAATGATTCACGGTGTAACAAAGCGGTCACCTGTGACCATCCTCGTGAATAAGGAGACAACGTGAGTCTTACCAACGTCACCATCATCAGCCCTGAAGCCGCCAATGGCCGCAACGTCGTAGCCCTTGGCGTCGTCAATGCGCTGTCCGCAAAGACCAAGACGGGCGTGTTCCGCCCCGCCGTATGCAAGAAGGATACGTTCACCGACATGCTGCTTACAGCCGCCAATGCCGGCCAGACCCGTGAGCAGGCCGTCGGGGTCTGCCCGCGCCGCGCACGTGAAGATAAGAACGATTCCCGCGCCGACATCGTCGCCGCATACAGCGAAGCCGTCGCCGCAGTACAGCCCGAAGCCATGGTCATCATCGGCACCGACCGCTCCCCCGTCAACGATCCCGCCGCGTTCGCATTCAACGCCGACGTCGCGGCCGACCTGCAGTCTCCGGTGTTCCTCGCCGTCTGCACCATCGAACGCACGCCGGAACAGGTGATGGCGACGGTCAAGGCTTCCACCGCGATCATTGAGGATGCCGGCACGAAGGTGCTGGGCGTGTTCATCACCGGCTGCACGGAAGATCAGAAGACCGCGTTGAAGGAGGCTTTCGCCGATTACACCGTTCCGGTTTGGACGATTCCCGCCGTTGATTTCAGCGAGGAAGGCGCTGCGGAAAAGGCCGCAGCCGCATTCGCCGACAACGCCCCCGCCGATGAGGTCGTGGCGGCGCTTGACGCTCCGTTCGACGCCCCGATCACGCCGTACGCGTTCCAGTACAGCCTGCTGGGCAAGGCCAAGGCCGATAAGAAGACCATCGTGCTGCCTGAGGGCGAGGAAGACCGCATCATCAAGGCCGCCGATTATCTGCTTGCCCGCGACATCGTCGATCTGATCATCGTCGGCGACAAGGATGCGATTTTGGCCCGCGGCGCCGAACTTGGCCTGACTTCGCTGGAGAAGGCCCGTTTCCAGGCGATGGACGATGAGGAAGTGCTTGCTCCGATGGTCGCGAAGCTGTGCGAGCTGCGCGCCAAGAAGGGCATGACCGAGGAGCAGGCCCGCAAGCAGCTGACCGATGCAAGCTATTTCGGCACGATGCTGGTGGTGCTGGGTCAGGCCGACGGCCTGGTTTCCGGCTCGATCAATTCCACCGCGAACACCGTGCGCCCGGCATTGCAGGTCATCAAGACCAAGCCCGGCCAGTCGCTCGTCTCCGGCGCGTTCCTGATGTGCTTCAAGGATCATGTCGCGGTATTCGCCGACTGCGCCATCAACCTCAATCCGAACGCCGAGCAGCTCGCCGACATCGCCATCCAGTCCGCCGAAACCGCTGCCGCATTCGGCATCACGCCGAAGGTCGGCATGCTCTCCTACTCCACCCTCGGCTCCGGCAAGGGCCCGGACGTCGATCTGGTGGAAGAGGCCACGGCCATCGTCAAGGAAAAGGCCCCGGAGCTCGAAGTCGTCGGATCCATCCAGTTCGACGCCGCTTGGTCGCCGACCGTCGCAGCCGCCAAGGCCAAGGGCAATCCGACCGCAGGCCATGTGAACGTGTTCGTGTTCCCGAACCTGTGCGCCGGCAACATCGGCTATAAGGCCGTGCAGCGCTCCTCCGGCGCTCTGGCCGTCGGCCCGGTGCTGCAGGGCCTCAACCGCCCGGTCAACGATCTGAGCCGCGGCGCGCTCGTGCAGGACATCATCAACACCGTCGCGCTGACCGCAATCGAAGCGCAGTGACGCCGCCGCTGTGCGCATTGGATGCATGCGCGTTCCGCACGACGTCCAATGCGCGAAGCCGGACGCGCAGAGGCTGCAAAGCCCGATAATGTCGGGTCTTGTAGCCTCTGACGAGTAATCTATCTATTGGAAAGCCGCTTTCGCGGTACACAAACAAATACATGGGAGGATGCCCACAATGGCGAAAACCGTCCTTGTCATCAATTCCGGCTCCAGCTCGATCAAGTATCAGCTGGTCGACCTCGAGACCGGTGAAGGTCTCGCCTCCGGTCTCGTCGAAAAGATCGGCGAACCGGTCGACGGCCACTACAAGCACGAGTTCAATGGCGAAAAGCATGAGCTGAACGAGCCGATTCACGACCATGAGCAGGGTCTGAAGCGCGTTCTCGGCTTCTTCGATGAATACGGACCGAAGCTTGCCGATGCGGGCATCGTCGCCGTCGGCCACCGCGTCGTCCAGGGCGGCTCCCTCTTCCCGCAGCCGGCTCTCGTCAACGACAAGACCATCAACGAGGTCAAGGATCTGGCCGTTCTCGCTCCGCTGCACAACGGCCCGGAAGCCAAGGGCGCCGAAGTCATGCGCGCGCTGCTGCCGGATGTTCCGCAGGTCTTCGTGTTCGATTCCTCCTTCTTCTTCCAGCTGCCGAAGGCCGCCAGCACCTACGCGCTGAACAAGGAGATCGCCGAGCAGTATCACATCCGTCGCTACGGCGCCCACGGCACCTCCCACGAGTACATCTCCTCCGTGGTTCCGGGCATTGTCGGCAAACCGGCCGAAGGCCTCAAGCAGATCGTTCTGCACATCGGCAACGGCGCTTCCGCCTCCGCTGAAATCGACGGCAAGCCGGTCGAGACCTCCATGGGCCTGACCCCGCTCGAAGGCCTGATGATGGGCGGCCGTACCGGCGACATCGACCCGGCCGTCGTCTTCCACCTGATCCGCAACGCCCACATGAACGTGGACGAACTGGATGCCCTGTTCAACAAGCGTTCCGGCATGATGGGCATGACCGGCTTCGGCGACCTGCGTGAGGTCCATCGCGAAATCGCCGAAGGCAACGAGGACGCCAAGCTGGCTCTCGACGTGTACGTGCACCGCATCGTCGGCTACATCGGCAACTACACCGCTCAGATGGGCGGCGTGGACGTCATCACCTTCACCGCCGGCGTTGGTGAGAACGATGATATCGTGCGCAAGATGGTGTGCGACAAGCTCGCCCCGTTCGGCGTGAAGCTGGACGAGGAGAAGAACGCCACCCGTTCCAAGGAACCGCGCATCATCTCCACCCCGGATTCCTCCATCGTCATCGCCGTCATCCCGACGAACGAAGAGCTGGCCATCGCCCGCAAGTCCGCCGCGATCGCCGCTGAAGGCAAGGATTCCTACGGCAACGTGTTCACCAAGTGAGCATCTCCGGCATGGCACGGCGTGCCATGCCGGTAAGCCTATAAGCCGAGCTTCGGTTTTATGAATGGTTGAGGCCCGACCGGGAAAACCGGTCGGGCCTCAACCATTCCGAGCAGGTCAAATTCAACCTATCAGGCCTTTCTCATGCAGGTAGGCCAATCCCCCAACATCGCCGTCCACATGCCCGTGAAATCCGGAATCGTCTTACGCGTGGTCGCCACGTCGACGATGCCGGTCCCTTCCACGGCAAGGCCGATCATCGCGGCAAAAGTCGCCATACGATGATCCGCATATGTTTCCATCGTTTCGCCATGCAACGCATCGCGCGACACCGGAATGATCCGAATGCCGTCTTCCAATTCCTCCGCCTGCGCGCCAAAACGACGGATCTCCGTGACCAAGGCCGCCAGACGATTCGTCTCATGGCCTCGCAGATGGCCGATGCCGACCAATTCACTGGGCTGATCGGCCAACGCCGCCAATGCGGCAATACTTGGCGTTATCTCGCCGGCGGCCGACATATCGAACCGGCCCAGCCCCAGAATCGTCCCATCCGATGTCGCCGACAGCAAGCCTGACGCGTGCGGATCCGTATTGTCTTCAACCGCCTGCGCGAACGGCATGCCATCCAACGTGACCATCGCCCCCATACGCTGCAGCATGTCCGGCAACAGGCCTCCAGGCTGCGTGGTCGCATATGGCCAGTGCGGCACGCTTACCGTACCGCCCGCGATCATGGCGGCGCCAAGGAACGGAGCCGCATTCGACAGATCCGGCTCCACGACGATCCGCCCCGGCAGTGACAGGGCGGATCCCTCCACCTGCCAGCATGCGGTTTCCGGCATGGTCATGGAGCCGCCAGCCATGCGCACATCCTCCATGGTCATGCGAATATGCGGCATGCTCGGCAGCTTCTCCCCCGTATGGCGCAGCTCAAGGCCGCCCGGCAAGCGGGAGGCGATCAGCAGCAGACCGGAAATGAACTGCGAAGACGAAGACGAATCGATGCTGACCGTTGCGCCATTCGGCAGCGTTTCCGGCGGAATGATCGTAAACGGCAGGAAACCTTCCTCGCCATGGTATTCAATCATGGCACCAAGCTGGCTCAAACCATCCAAAACCGGCTTCATCGGACGTGCATACGCCTGCTCATCACCGTCAAAGAGAACAGGCCCGTCCGCAAACATGGCCAGGCCGGGAACGAAACGCATCACCGTACCGGCCAGACCGCAGAACACGTCCACATCACCACGGAACACGCCGTTCGCCGGCGGAGTCACCGTTACCGTGGTATCTTCATCCGGATCGACTTCGCATTGGACGCCCAACGCTTCCAATGCCGCCATCATCAGTTCGGTATCACGAGAGCGAAGCAGCCCGACCAAAGTGACCGGTCCGCCGCTCAACGCGGCAAGGATCAGATAGCGGTTGGACAGCGATTTGCTGCCCGGAATGGTCACCGTCGCATGCAGCGGATGTTTGGCGATAGGCGCCGGCCATACTTCGTTCATTGCTACACTCATGCCGCCCATCGTATATGAAACGCACCACCACCCCGGGATTATGTCCGCAATGGAAACGTCGCATGCCTCACATTAGCAAGCATGTCGTTCTGTTTGCCCGAAAACGGATTCCCACAACGACGCCCTCACCCTACGCTCGTTATAACCAACGGCCTTTGTTGAGCTGAAGAGCTTTGGAAAATGGCGGTTTTGGTTGTCTTTGTTGAGCCGACTGGGATTGGCTCACCGTGACGGTCATTGTTAACGGATTGTATTCATCGCAGAACCTTGCGGCGGTCGGGTCTTTCGGAGTGTCGAAAAACCGTTTTGAGTTCGCATCTGAACGGACAAAATCCTCAAAATGAGAAAGCGTAAACAGCCTCATGAGTTACGTCCAGAAGTCTCCCAACATGTCTTCCAAATCATCGGCGCTCTTATCGGCGTTAATCCAAACCGCCTGAGTACCCTTCAAATCCTCAATACCGTATGCAGAATATGTCTGCACGCTCAGATTCTCCGCCGTACCGTTATTGTCATCCGCATAAGCGGTTGTCGGGGCAGCGACGGTCATCGTCAACACGACTGCGACAACCATCCCGGTCATCTTCCTCTTGTTCCGAGCCATCTTCCTGCTCCTTCCCTGAAAGCATCGGCCTTTGTCCGATCCGAGAAATTCCCGTCGCCCGTCTTTGGGTATGGAAAGGCCCGTACCTGTCAATC
This sequence comes from Bifidobacterium sp. LH_449, assembly GCF_056356755.1. Lineage (NCBI taxonomy): Bacteria > Bacillati > Actinomycetota > Actinomycetes > Bifidobacteriales > Bifidobacteriaceae > Bifidobacterium > Bifidobacterium sp. LH_449. Next base: position 625 of record NZ_JBKEUV010000016.1, on the reverse strand, counting down.
ACATGCACGCATCCCCGAACAGGAACGGCACGCCGACGGCAACAATGCCTACCGTCAATCGTAGAAGCACTTTTTTAACAAAAAAGTGAAACTACGACGCGCCGCAGTCGCATCAACCATCTTCCTCGCCACTGTCTCACCCAGCTTCCCCACTATCACCTTATCTATGCTCCTATGCAGGAGGCACGTCTATCTCTTGCGTATCCGATGGTCATCTTCTTGGTCAGAATCGTCTCGCCTGTCTTCCGCCGCCTCTGACTTTGCACATCCCTCTGTTTTTGCTTCCCATTCCTAATCCCGTCACCTGGAAACGACCAAACGTGCGATCTCGAACGAAGCCATGTTGCCCAATTGGTCGAAAAATCAGCTATTTGCGACCAATTGAGCAACATGGCTTCGTCGTAAATAGCAGAAGTGATCGCAAACAGGATGGATCGGGCAAACACCGACTTTGTGCCGGGCGGATTTAGAGCTGGCTGGTGAGATATCGGCGTCCGGATATTGATGTGTACCCCGAATTCCGCACATCGTGTTTAGCCGGCTAGTTGTCGTGCGTATTCCTTTGGGGTTTTCCATCCTAGCCTGGCCTGTCCCCGGCCGTGGTTGTAGTAGTGGATGTATTCGT
>NZ_JBKEUV010000015.1:0-12507 GCF_056356755.1 Bifidobacterium sp. LH_449 | reverse complement strand
CGAATACATCCACTACTACAACCACGGCCGGGGACAGGCCAGGCTAGGATGGAAAACCCCAAAGGAATACGCACGACAACTAGCCGGCTAAACACGATGTGCGGAATTCGGGGTACACATCACTTTCTCCGGCTGCACCCTCTGACGCTTTTGACCGCCGTCCCCGGCGTGTCCCGATCAAAACCGTCAGACGAAGAGCATCAAACTGGGGTCTGCCGGACCCCCGTTGACGCTTTTGACCGCAACGCGCCGGAGTCGCCGACCAAAAGCGTCAGGGAAAGGACGTCGGATCGGGGTGTGCTGGACCCCGTTGACAGTTTTGGTCGCCGTCCCCGGCGTGTTGCGGTCAAAACTGTCAAATGCGGGGCGCTCGGCCAAGTCATGCTGAAGTCGGTTGACGCTTTTGACCGCTGACCTCGGCGTGTTGCGGTCAAAACCGTCAGACGGGGCGGCCGTGACATACGGTTTGCGGGACCGCGTAGGGCTGTCCTGACACTTTCGACCGCCGTCCCCGGCGTGTTGCGGTCAAAACCGTCAAGATGTAGTGCGCACTGTAGCGGTTGGCGGAGCGTGGAGGCGGTGGGTGTGGAATTGACGGGTGGAATTGACGGGTGGAATTGGCGGGTGGAATTGGCGGGTGGAATTGACGGGTGGATTTGGCGGGTATGGGGTTGATGGGGTGTGAGGTTGCCTGGGTGAGGGGCTGCCTGAGCGTGGGGGCTGATGGGATGTGGGATTGACGGGGTGTGGGATTGGGGCGTTGGCGGGCGTGGGGTCGGGCCGTCAACGGGTGTGTGCCGGCGCATGACAAAAGCCCGAAAACCGTTGCGGCAAACGGTTTTCGGGCTTTCAAGCGGTACCCCCCGTGGGATTCGAACCCACAACCCACGACTTAAAAGGACGCTGCTCTAACCGTTGAGCTAGAGGGGCAACAACTGGCTACTATACAACCGAATGCGAATGATTGGCAAACCGAAACGCCACAACGGTGTCGGCGTGTCGGCGTGTCGGTTTGCGGCATGCGAAACGGCCCGCATCGAACTACATCGAACCGCATCAGATTGCGCCACGCCATGCCGAACCGCGCCACGCCATGCCGAACCGTGCCGCACCATGCCGAACCTGCCGGACCTCGCCAAGCCATTCGACCCCGCCGGTCCCTTGTTCTACAGTGGGGGCTCTACAGTGGGGCATCATGTCATGTACCACCATTCTTGTAGGAAAATCGGCAAGTTACGACGGGTCCACCATCATCGCCCGCGATGACGATTCCGGTTCCGGCCGTTACGACCCGAAGCGTCTTATCGCCGTCAATCCCGAAGACCAGCCGCGCCATTACCGCAGCGTGCTGAGCCACGTCGAAATCGAGCTTCCCGACGACCCCTGCCGCTACACCATCGCGCCGAATGTGCTCGACAACCGTGGCGTCCTCGCCGAAGCGGGCGTCAACGAATACAACGTCGCGATGAGCGCCACCGAAACGATCGCGGTCAACGAGCGTGTGCTCGCCGCCGACCCCCTCGTGGAATACAGGCCCGCGCAGGGCGAGCCGGGCGGCGAAGGCCACTGTGCGGAACAGCCCGGCGGCATCGGCGAGGAAGACATCATCACCCTGGTGCTGCCGTATGTGACGACCGCCCGCGAAGGCGTCGTCCGTTTCGGCGAACTGCTGGAACAGTACGGCACATATGAAGCGAACGGTGTGATCTTCTCCGATTCCGACGAGATCTGGTACGTCGAAACGCTTGGCGGCCACCATTGGATGGCCCGCCGCGTACCGGACGACTGCTATGCGACCATCCCCAACCAGCTCGGCATCGACCGATTCGATTTCGACGACGCGTTCGGCGAACAGCGTGAATACATGTGCAGCGCCGACCTGCGCGAATTCATCGATAGGCATCATCTGGACCGCACCATGCCGCCGGCCGAAGACGGCGACTTCGATTCGTCCGTGATCAACCCGCGCATCGTCTTCGGCACCAGCACCACGAAGGACCACATCTACAACACGCCTCGCGCCTGGTATATGCAGCGCCATCTCAATCCCGGCGAAGACTGGGATTCGCCGAACGCGCGCTACACGCCGACCTCCGACGACATCCCATGGTGCCGTCGCCCGGAAAACAAGGTCACCATCGAAGACGTCGACTTCCTGATGGCCTCGCATTTCGAAGACACCCCATACGATCCATACGGCACGCTTGGCACGGCGGAAAGCCGCCACCGTTATCGCCCGATCGGCATCAACCGCACCGGTCATATGGTCGCCATGCAGATCCGCCCGTACATGCCGGCCGACCATCGCGCCGTAATGTGGGTGTCGTTCGGCTCCGGCCCGTTCACATCGGTCGCCCCGTTCTATGCGAACGTGACCGACACCCCGTCATATCTGCGCGATACGACGCCGGAGGTCTCCACGGATTCGCTGTATTGGACGAACCGTCTGATCGCCGCGCTCGCCGACTCCCATTGGTATGAGACGACGAACATCATCGAGCAGTATGCGGAGGAGGTGCGTGTGTACGGCCATCGTCTGGTGGCGCGCACGGATGAGTCTCTGATTTCGGCCTCCGCGGAGAATGCGGCGGCGCACTCCGTCGACGCCGTTTCGGAAGCCGCTGCGGAAAACAAGGAATCCCCGGCGGTCTGCACGCGTCTGGAGGAGGCCAATCAGGAGATGGGCGAATTCCTGCGCAAGCGTACGACGAAGCTGCTCGGCGACGTGCTGTATACGACCAGCAACCTCATGCACAACTCCTTCGCCCTGTCCGATCGCTGGGTGTGAGCGGAATCGGTGTGGGCCGGCGCGCCCGGTGAAGCGCAAAGCGCCCACTGGAATACGGCAGGAGGGTGATGTCTTATGAAACATCACCCTCCTGAGCGCCGAATCCGTGAGATCGCGCCGGTCCGGCACATTCTCGGGCCGTGTCGGCCCCGGCATTCCCGCGGCCTCGCGCCGATCAGTTGAAGCCCACCACGTGTTCGGCGATGCGGTAGCCCCACCGGATCAGGAATCGGCCGGCCGAGCCGGGCAGGTTCAGCGCGCGCGAGATCAGCTTGCGGCGCACGTCACGTCCGATGGAGGGCGAGGCTTCGCTGATGCCGCGCCACAGCTCGTCCTTGACCTTATAGTTCTCCGGCTTGCGCGAAAGGATCAGGAACACCGACGTGACCGAACTTTCGATCGCAAGGAAATGGATCATGTAACGGTACAGGCCGTCCGGCACGGTGCCGCGTTCCGGCGTGGCCTCGACCATGCGCCGGTTGACCAGCTGCAGCTGATCCACGCGGCGGATCATCACGTCGGTCTGCACGCTCTGCCCGTCGCGTCCGATGAAATAGTGGTACAGCGGGGTGTTCAGGTACATGATCGTCCTCACCCACGGGAACGGCTGATACGAGTAGATGAAATCGACGTAGAACGTGTGCTCGGGCAACTGCATGCCGGAGACGCGCACCACGTCGGTGCGGAAGGTCAGCGCATGCATGATCATGTATTGCGCCACGCTGAAATGCCCCAGGTCGTCCCAGCCGAGCACGCAGCCGGGTTTGATCACGTTCTTGAAATTGACGATGTGTTTGCGGCGCTTGCCGACCTTGTCGTACACGTAGTCGGTGACGAGCAGGTCGAGCGGCTCCTCCGCGTCCTTCTGCGGGCGCAGCGTGGCCAGCACCTGCTCCAACGCGGCCGGTCCGACCCAGTCGTCGGCGTCGACGACTTTGATGTACATGCCGGTCGCCGCCGCGATGCCGGTGTTCACCGCGCCGCCGTGGCCTTTGTTTTCCTGATGGATGGCTTTGACGACGCCCGGCCAGCGCTGTTCGAAGGATTGCGCCATGGCCAGCGTGCCGTCGGATGAGCCGTCGTCCACGACAAGCACTTCGATATCGTCGATGCGGCGCGCGGAGACCAGCGATTTGACGCAGCGTTCCAGATACGTCTCCATGTTGTATGCGGGCACCACGAAGGTGAGCGTTTTGTTCTGCGCCATATTCTTCCTCGATTGTCGGCCGTCGGCTGCCGGCCGTCGGCCTTGTTTTCTTTCTCGATACCAACGTAGCACGTTACGGCTGTGTTATCGAGAGCGCGGCGCCAATCGTTATATTGCGTTCACGAATTGCTTGCCGAGCATGCTTCGCTGCGTTTCAGGATCGCGGCATTCCATCATCCGCAAGACGGCTCGCTCCTTGTGATTGCGCATCGCCTTCGCCGGTTCCATCGTCGGTCTCGAGGCCGCCGTCCGCAATGGCGCAGGCCGCGCTGCCGCCCGCATCGGCGGGCGCCGCATTGGGGGCGGCGTCGGCTGCGGGCTTGTCCTTGTCGTCGGCTTGGCCGGCCTTTTCGGCATTGTGCTGCGCTTTGGCGCCTTCGAAGCGCAGCACCGGCTTGGATTCAAGCCGTGACAGGCCGTGCCATGCAAGGTTGACGATGTGCGCGGCGAGCTGTTCTTTGCTGATTTTGCGCTGGTCGGCCCAATACTGGCCGGTGAATACGGTCATGCCGACCAGCATCTGCGCATAATACGGCACGCCTTTTGACGGCAGATGCTGTCGTTTGAAGGATTCGGCGAGGATCTCCTCGACGCGGACGCTGATGTCGCCCAGCAGGGAGCTGAAGGATCCGGATGGGTCGGTGCTGGGGGAGTCGCGGGCGAGGATCTGGAATCCTTCGGCGTTTTCTTCGATGTACGTCAACAGCGCGAGGGCGGTGCGTTCGACGATGCGGCGCGGATGCGCTTGCGGATCCGACAACGCTTCGATGAGCACACTGGTGAGCGCTTGCATTTCACGGTCGACGATGACTGCGTACAGGCCTTCTTTGCCGCCGAAATGCTCGTATACGATCGGTTTGGAGACTTTGGCGGTGGCGGCGATTTCTTCGACGCTGACGGCTTCGAAACCTTTGGTGGCGAACAGTGATCGCCCGACCCGGATGAGCTGTTCGCGGCGCTGGTATGAAGTCATTCTGGAAGTATTGGCCATGTATTCAGTGTTCCACGCCCTCCGGATGAGCGGCGCCGTCGTGTTGGCCGCGCTGTCCTTTGAAAATTCTAGGCTTGAATCATGGAACCGAATTTGATTATTGGCATTGTGGCCGTCGTCGTGATTGTCGCCGTCGTGGCGATCGCATTGGCTGTACGGGCCGCGAAGTCGAAGAACGATACCGTTGCAGCGATTGACGCCGGATCCGCCGCTGAACAGGCGACGCCGCAATCCGCTTCGGAAAAGGCCGCGCAGGAGCCGGCTCAGGAATCCAAGCAGGAGCCGGGCGTGCAGGCGCCTGAGGATTCCGAGGGGAAGCCCGCGCGGGAGCCGGCGGCGGCTGGAGCTTCTGCGAAGCTGTCCGTCCCGCCGACTCCCGCCGTGTCCGCGCCGAGCATCACGCCGCTCCCCGAACCGGTCGCGGCCGCTCCCGCTTCGGAGCCGACGCCGGAGGCGACCCCGACCCCGGCGGTCGAAGCCCCGGAGCCGGCCGTCTCCCGCATCCAGCGGCTGAGGGCGAAGCTTGCGAATTCCTCGAATCCGTTCGGCAAAGCGCTGTTCGGCATTCTGACGAAGGACAATCTGTCCGAATCCGATTGGGAGGACGTCGAGGATACGCTGCTGCTGGCCGACGTCGGCGCCGAAGCCGCCGAACAGCTGGTCGACGAGCTGCGTAAGGACGCCCGCATCACAGGCAAGGCCGACGCGGGCGAAGTCCGCGAGGCGCTGCGCGCGAAGCTGCTCGATCTGGTCGGCACGGACGTCGACCGCCGTCTGAACGCCGGCAAAGAGGGCGCGAAGAAGCCGAGCGTCATCATCATGGTCGGCGTCAACGGCACCGGTAAGACCACGACCGCCGGCAAGCTGGCCCGCCTGTTCGTGGCCGACGGCAAGAGCGTGCTGCTGGGCGCCGCCGACACCTTCCGCGCCGCCGCCGCAGACCAGCTGCAGACGTGGGGCGCCAAGGTCGGCGTCGACGTCGTCCGCTCCGATAAGGACGGCGCCGATCCCGCTTCCGTCGCCTTTGAGGCCACGGCCAAAGCCAAGGAAAACGATGTCGACGTGCTGATCGTCGACACGGCCGGCCGTTTGCAGAACAAGGCCAATCTGATGGATGAGCTCGGCAAGATCCGCCGCGTCGCCGAAAAGAACCTGCCGGTCGACGAAGTGCTGCTGGTCTTGGATGCGACGACCGGCCAGAACGGCATGGCGCAGGCGAAGGTGTTCGCCGAGGCGATCGGCATCACCGGTGTGGTGCTGACGAAGCTGGACGGCTCCGCCAAGGGCGGCATCGTGATTTCGGTGCAGAAGGAACTGGGCGTTCCGGTCAAGCTGGTCGGCTTGGGCGAAGGCCCCGACGATTTGGCGCCGTTCGATCCGGAAGGCTTCGTGGACGGCATCCTCGCCTGAACGATCCGCCGATACGGCATCGGCTTAACGCATAATTGAATGGATATCGCGATTATTGCAGGCTTGGTCGGATGATATGCCATCCGATCAGGCCTTTCGCGTTTCCGCATATCGTATTGCGGGCCCGCAATCATCGCGGTCCGATCGCCTGCGGCCTGCGTCGCCTGCAATATCGCGATTTTTCCGTTTTTGATGATCCTTTGATGTCTGTCATGTTGCCTGCGCGTTACATTCCATGCCGTTTTACATTGACGTAACCGCCCGTAACGTGCGCAAAATGATGGGAGCGTTTCATAATCAACTGTCACCTCGTATGACGGATGTGCCGGATGGGCGATATTCCGGAGCCGCCGCCTTGGAGGGGAGCAGTATACGACAACGAGAGGAAGGTAGACATGGGAGCGCTTGATTCCGGAAACGCCGCATGGATCCTGACATCCGCCGCTTTGGTGTTCTTGATGACGCCGGGCGTGGCGTTCTTCTACGGCGGCATGGTCCGCGCCAAGGCCGTATTGAACATGCTGATGCTTGAAGCCGGCGCGCTGGCGGTCACGATGATCGTCTGGGCGCTGTGGGGGTGGTCGATCGCATACGGCGGCGACTCCATCGGAGGTCTTTTCGGCGATCCGATCACCGGATTCCTGTTGAAGGATACGATGGTGTCGGACGGTGGCGTGTTCACCGCGACCGAACTGAACGGCAATGACTATCCCGTCAGCCTTGATGTGGCGTTCCAGGCCGCATTCGCGATGATCACCGTCGGGTTGATCTGCGGCGCCATCGCCGAACGCATCAAGTACAGCACCTGGATGATTTTCGTGGCGCTGTGGATCACGCTGTGCTACGCGCCGCTCGCCCACATGGTGTGGAACGGCGGCCTGCTGTCCGCCGACGGCGCGATCTCCCAGGCGATCGGCGCCTCCGCCCATGATTTCGCGGGCGGCACCGTGGTGCATATCAACGCCGCTGTCGCCGCGCTGATGATCGTGCTGATCATCGGCAAGCGCAAGGGGTTCGGCACGCAGCCGTTCCGTCCGCATAATGTCCCGTTCGTCATGCTTGGCGCCTTCCTGCTGTGGTTCGGCTGGTTCGGCTTCAACGCCGGTTCCGCATTCGCCGCGAACGGCACCGCCGGCTACGCCTGGGTGTCCACCTCCCTTTCCGCTGCGGCCGCAATGTTGTCCTGGGGCTTCACCGAGAAGATCCGTTCCGGCCATTACACCGCCATCGGCGCCGCTTCCGGCATGGTCGCCGGCCTGGTCGCCATCACTCCGGCCGCCGACGTGGTCTCCCCGCTGTGGGCCATGGTCATCGGCGCCATCGCCGGCATCGTGACCTGCCTGGCCTGCGGTCTGAAGTTCAAGCTTGGCTATGATGATTCCCTCGACGTGGTCGGCGTGCATGGCGTCGGCGGCGTGGTCGGCACCGTTCTGATCGGTTTCTTCGGCGCCGGCACCGGCCTGCTGGCCGGTGGTGATTGGCGTCAGTTGGCCGTGCAGGTCATCGTCGCACTGGTCGCCATCATCTGGTCCGCCGTCGTCACCGGCATCATCGCCTTCGTCCTGGAGAAGACGATTGGCTGGCGTGTTACCGAAGCCCAGGAAATCGGCGGCATCGATCTGGCCGATCAGGGCGAACGCGCATACGATTTCGCTGGCACCGCCAGCTCCGTGCTTAAGGAGATGAAGTGAAATGAAGCTGATCACCGCCATCATTCAGCCCCACAGGCTTGATTCGGTCAAGGAAGCCCTTGCCGCCGCCGGCGTGCACGGCCTGACCGTGTCCGAAGCGAACGGTTACGGCCGCCAGCGCGGCCATACCGAAATCTATCGTGGCGCCGAATACACCGTCGATCTGATTCCGAAGATCCGCGTGGAAGTGCTGGCCGATGACGCCGACACGTCGACTTTGGTCGATGTGATCGTCAAGGCCGCGGCCTCCGGCACCATCGGCGACGGCAAGGTCTGGGTCACCCCGCTTGATTCCGTCACCCGCGTCCGTACGGGTGAAACCGGTTCCGCCGCCATCTGATAGGCCTGTTCGGCATAGGGGCGTCCCGAATACATAGGCGGAGCAATGGCGATCCCCGCGTCCGAACGATTGAAGACGCGGGGATCGTCCGTTTCACGTGAAACATGCACATCGTGCGTTGCGGGTCATATGCGGCACACGTATCACGCGCAGCGATCACTGCGATCGCGGCGATCGTAGGAATCGCGCCAGTCGCGGCAATCGTGTCAACCACACTCTGAAAGAACGGCAATGACAGCCTGCACCATAGGCGAGTTGAAGCAGCGGCTCCTCGCGGTCAGCGCGCCCGATACCGACGGCGTCTACCGCAATGGCGCGGAAAAACGCGCGGCGCGCGTCGAGCTGGCCATGCGGGCGTTACGTGATTTGTGGAGGCAGGCCTGTGGACAGGTGTCGTTCGACGTGCCCGGACAGGGCGTCGGCCTGGCCGCGGTCGGCTCGCTGGCTCGCGGCCAATTCGGCCCCTCCTCCGATCTGGATCTGGTGCTGATCCACGACGGCCGCGCATTGAACGAGCGGCACCTGACCGAATTGGCGAACCGCCTGTGGTATCCGATTTGGGACAGCGGCATCGGTCTCGACCATTCGGTGCGTACGCGTGCCCAATGCGAATCCGTCACCGACGGCGACCTGCCTGCGGCGGTGGGCTGGCTTGACGTGCGGCCGATCGCCGGTGACGCCGATCTGATTGAATCCACTTCCGCCTCCATCCTGGAGCGTTGGCGCAAGGCCGCGCGGCGGCGTATGTCGGAGCTGACGCGATCCGCAGAAACGCGGCTGGACCGCTTCGGCCGACTGCCGTACCTGAACCAGCCCGACATCAAGGAAGCGCGCGGAGGCCTGCGCGACGTGACGCTTGTGGCCGCGATCGCCGCATCCTGGCTGGCCGACCGTCCGCATGGCCGGTATGATGACGCCGTCGAAGCGATGCTTGACATTCGCGACTGTCTGCATCTGGTCGCCGGCAAGGACACGAATCTGCTGCTTTCCGCATATCAGCCGCGCGTCGCCGCCATGCTCGGCCTCGCCGACCCGACCCTGCCCGAAGAGGAACGGCAGGCCCGCGCAATCGAAGACCTGCAGACAAGAATCGCCCGACTGGGCCGCTGCGTCGCCTTCGCCCTTGACGACACCGCCTCGCGTGCAGGCCGCTCTCTGACGCATGTGCGCCCGCGCTTCGCATTCTTCCAATTGGCGACGCGCATCATCTCCCCTGCCGCGGCGCCTTCCGTCACCGCGAATATTCCCAATCGTGAAGCGCCGTCGTTCGATGTCGTCGCGCCCGGCGTCGCCCGACATGACGGCGAAATCGTGCTCGCGCCGACCGCCGGTCCGTCAGACGGCCGTCCGCTGGCGTTGCGCGTCGCCGTCGCCGCCGCGGACAATCATCTGCCGATCAATATGGGCACGCTGCGCAACCTGTCGCATCATTCCTCCAGCCTCGACGGATGGAATGAGGATTCGCGCGAATCGCTGATACGTCTGCTGGCCTCCGGCCCCGAACTGGTTCGTGTGTGGGAATCGTTGGATTCCGTAGGAATCCCGGAACAGTGGATGCCGGAATGGGCGGCGATCCGCAATCGTCCCAGCGCCTCCGCCGCGCATCGTTACACGGTCGACCGGCATAGCGTCGAAGTGGCGTCGCGTTTGGGGGAGCGCGCCCGCCATTACGATGCGCATCGCTGTACTGCATTGCTGCTGGCCGGCCTGCTGCATGACATCGGCAAGCGCCCGGGAGTCGCCGACCACGCCGCTGAAGGCGCGCGCCATGCGCAGGCTGTGACGACGCGTATGGGATTCGATGATGACGTCGTGCAGTGGGTGACGCTGCTGGTGCGTGAGCATCTGACATTGTCGGAATATGCGACGGGACGCGATCCGGATGATCCGCGGTCGGGCCTGGAATTGGCGATGCGTTTGGACAACGATCCGATTCTGCTGGATATGCTTTATGACCTGACGCGTGCGGACGGTTCCTCATTGGGGGCGACTGCCGGCGAAACCATTACAAAACGATACGGGTGGAGCGCATGGCGCGAACGATTGGTCGCGACGATGGCGGACGCCGCACGCCGCAGCATGACCGTCGTGCAGGATGTGTGATGAGATGTGCGATAGGGCGTGCGTCGGTGACGTTCGTGCGTTGCAGTTGTCCCGTAATGGATTGGACATGGAGTGGGGCGCAACAGAATGTGTGACAGGCGTCAAAACATGTGGCTGGGTGGCACTGTCGCGCGTCCGATGGAAGACGCTGCGTTATGCGTGTATCCAGGCATCCGTGCGCACGCGCAATCCGTTGAATATCGCGCGTACACCGATGAACAGCATATTCAATGCCGCCCACAGTACGGCCATGCGCGTCATATTCGACATGGCAAATGCCGCATCGATCCGGCCGATGCCTGCCAGTACCGGCAGGTATAGCGCCGCCGTCGTCACGCATCCGACGGCAAGATAGCGGTAATCGCCGGCGCCGATCAGTATGCCGTCCAAAGCCCACATCCAGCCGCCCAGCGGCAGGAAAACGCCCAGGATCATCATGCCGATGCCGATCAGCCGCTGCACTTCAGGATTCGGCGAAAACAGCGGGGCGGCCACGAAGCCGACGATGATCAGACCGATGCCGATGATGACGCCGCCCATCAGGCCCGCCCGTCCGGCGGTGCGCGTCATCCGTATCGCATCATCGCGTCTGTCCGCTCCGATTTCGGCGGCGACCAGCGTCTGGCCTGCGATGCCGATGGCGTCCAGCATGTTGATGACGAAATTCCAACTGGAATTCACCGCCTGATATGCGGCCAGCACATGCGTGCCCATATGCGTGGCCAGAATGACGGTGCCGACCATGCAGGCGCGCAGCGCCAACGTTCGGACGAACAGGATGGAACCGCCGCCCGCGCTGTCGAGGATGCCTTTGAGACGAGGCCGCCAGTCGGCGCCGTCCGCGCGGCACCACAGCATCGCGGGCGTGATCAGCATCGCCGCCATCAGCCATTGCGCGATGAGCGTCGCGATGCCGGAGCCGGCGATGCCCCATTGAAAGCCGACGACGAAGAGCAGGTCGAGAACAATGTTGGCGATTGCGCCGGTTACGGCGGCGATCAGCGTGACGCGCGCCTTTTGCAGCCCTCGAAAAATGCCGTTCGCCGCATAGACCAGCAGCATGCCGGGAAGTCCGAAGATGACGGCGCGCACGTATTGCGTTGCGGCGTCGAGCACGTCGCCGCGCGCGCCCATGGCCATGCACAGCGGGGTCGCGCAGAGGAACATCGCGACCGATATGACGATGCCGAGGATCGCGGCCAGCCACAGGCCGTCGATTCCCGCTTCGAGGCCTTCGCGTCGGCGGCCTGCGCCGAGCGGTTTCGCCACCTGTGAGGTGGTGTTGTAGGCGAGGAACACGCATAGGCCGACGGTGGTCAGGATGATGGTCGAGCCGACGGAAAGGCCGGCCAGCGCGTCATCGCCGACATGTCCGACGATGGCGGTGTCGATGAGTATGAACGTCGGCTCGGCGATGAGCTGCCCGAATGTCGGCAATGCCAGTGTGAATATCCTCGAGGTATCTGTCGCTGCTGAACGCCGTCCCATGCCTCACCACTATATGGTCGCCGTCATATATGTCGTCGACCGGCTCCCATACCGGCATGCCGTCATATCGGCATACCGTCACGTCGTCTGCCGTTCCAACTCCCGATGGCACGCTTCCCGCATGATGTCGGCAAAGCTGATGCCGCGTCGTTTTGCAGCCGCTCTGAGCGCGTCGGCGTCATCGCCTGGCGGGCGGAACGTGACCGGAACCATCGGCTCCTCGTATAGCGATGGACGTCCCAATGGTTTGTTGGTGATAAGCTCGCCCGGCGTGCCATGATGGATGCCGTTGTCGGCATCCTCATCCCAACGGTCAATCATCTCGTCGGTGATTTCGATACCGCCCTTAGCCCTGTATTTGCTCATTGATGTGTACCCCGAATTCCGCACATCGTGTTTAGCCGGCTAGTTGTCGTGCGTATTCCTTTGGGGTTTTCCATCCTAGCCTGGCCTGTCCCCGGCCGTGGTTGTAGTAGTGGATGTATTCGT
>NZ_JBKEUV010000014.1:0-20686 GCF_056356755.1 Bifidobacterium sp. LH_449 | reverse complement strand
AACAACCGGCGGCGTCAGAAAAGGCTTCAGGGCCATACCCCGGTCGAGTACCGGAATATGACCCTGACGGTCTAGGACGCTATCATGATAAATATCGTCCAACTTTTGGGGCGCAGTTCAGTTTTGGTATATTATCCTTAATAAACTTTGTTACAACAACAATTTGCTATGATGCTGATTGTCGTAAACTATCCGGAAACATGAATGTTTTCGATATCTCAACTAACTGAAGTGTTTGATATTCGGCAATCTTCTGACCGCCCTGGTAACGGAGCCGGAGGCCGTTGAAGATGCGATCTTGGAAGGTACGACTATGAGTGTTACAAGAAAAAATGTTGCTGTGGTAAGCGCGATAGCTTGCGTTGCATGCTTGCTTGCGCCAGCCGGTGCCGCTTCTGCGAATACTTCGTATTCTCAGCCGTATTGGGCTAGTACTTATATCAGCAATGATTGGGACTATACCTCAGCTGAGGCAATTAGTTACCATACCGTGGGAGTTTTTGCCCTTGCGGTTCAGGATTATTCAAAGAGGGATTATAAAATAGGCGCACCAGGGCAAGCGATTTTTGCTGAGGTTTACGGATCCTCTGCATATCGCGGTGGTGCCGATTGGGCGGATGCAGGGCAGGTTTAGTGATTTCACCATTCCGTTCTTGTTGCGATGCCGGTTGTCTCAAACAGATTCGTGGGCAAGAACGGAATGGTTCCATAATTAATGTTGGGAATGCTTGTCATGGGAAGCGGTGTGCTATGGATGTTTCACGCGGTTTTCACAGGGGGTTCGCAGGCTGTGCCGCCTGCATGCTGATATGGGGTCTGTCGGCTTGCTCGGCGGCGGGGGCCGTCGACGATCCGGACGCTTCGGGCGGTGTGTCGACGGGGATCCAAGACGGGGCGGGCGATGGCGATGCGTCGTCCGACGGCACGAAGCTGGCCTCCGGTCTGGACTCATATATCGATCAGGTGCTGACATGGGATTCCATCACGGATGAGGAGCGTTCCATCCTTGAACGCGCGAAGGCCGATGGCGGGGTCAGCATATCCGATTACGAGAAAGCTTGGTCGTCATATAAGGAATGCATGATCGACAAAGGCTATCCGTCGTTCGAACTGGCCCGGTATGACGGCATATACAGTATGCCGTCCCTTGATTTCACCGGCACCCAGTCGCAGTGGGACAAATACATGGAGGACTACAACGCATGCTATCTGCCGATTCAGGGCATCGACCGCGTGTATGGCATGCAGTGGGGCAATCCGAATCTGTATTCGGACCAGTATGAGAGCGTTGCCGATTGTCTGAGGAAAGCGGAGAAGGTGCCGGTGGGCTATACGGCCGACGAGCTGCGCAAGGAGTCCACGGACGGTTCGTATCGGTATTTCGACGAGAAGGATGAAACGTTCCGGGCTTGCAAGGTCGTCAACGGCTGGCACACCTCCTATGAGGACGATGAGCGCGTGAACCTATGGCGATAGCGTCGCGAGGCCGTGTCGGATGCGGTATGCAGTGAAAGCCTGACGAAGGAAGGGAAGTATGAGGGAACGGAACGATGAACATGACGGTGCGCGTGACGGTCGTGAAGCGTCCTTGAATGGGGGAAGGAGCCCGTCATCCGATTCCGGGGCGTCGCATGGCCGCCTGGGACGCGGCGTGCCGTTGACATGGCTGCTGTTGGCGGTCATGCTTACGGCGTCCGTTGCGGTCGGAGCCTGCGCCCTGTTGCTGCCGGACAGGGCTCCCGATCTGCTTGGCGAAGCGCGGGAACTGACGTCCGCCCCTGTCGGTGCGCAGCAATATGCCGGTTCGCAGCAGGTCACGGTGCTGCCGACCGTGTCGCAGTCGCGGCAACTGCTTGGCAACGCCACCGGCACGGTGACCGCGGACCTGTCGGGAGGACGTCTGGTTTCCGGCGAGGCAGCGTTTGCGGTGAATGGCCGCGCGATCGTCGCGTTGCACACGGAGACGCCGTTGTACCGCGATCTGCGGACCGGGGATGCGGGCGGTGACGTGTTGGCGTTGAATAACGAGCTTAATCGGCTCGGGTATAGCGCGTCGCCGGATTCCGATTGTTTTTCGTGGTATACGATGCAGGGTTGGAAGCAGCTGATGTCCGATCTCGGCAATGATTCGGACGGCACCGTGATGTTGTCCGATGCGTTGTGGATTCCCCTGCAGTCCGTCACTGTGACGGGATGGGCGGGCGTCGTCGGCGCTCTGGTGGATGCGGGCGCACCGATCGGTGAGATTCCCGGTGCGATCACGCGCTTGGATGTGAAGAACGGCGTCGCGTCCGATACGGATCGCACGCTGACGGTGTTTGGTGTCAGCACGACGTTGCCGGCCGGGGCGACCGGCGTGGACGACGCATCGTTTTGCACCCAGCTGACGGCGTCGCGGGATTTTCAGATGATGGTCGCCGCGGGTGTTGAGGGCGGCGTCGATGTGTCGGCCGGGTTTGATGCGTCGCTGAGCCTGCCGGAGGCGGTTATGGTGTTGCGCGTGCCGGCTGCGGCGGTGTTCGGCATTGCCGACGGTCATGGCTGCATCGTGGCCGATGGCGAAACGGTGCCGGCGACCATCGTCGGTTCCGAACTGGGGGTGAGCCTGCTGCGTTTGGACGATGGCAGGGATCCTGCTTCGATATCGGCGGTGGGGTTGGGAAGCGTGATCGAAGATGCGCGATGCCTTTGACGGCAGGAATGCCGATGCTGTCGTCGAAGTGCGTGTCAATGGTCTTGCCCATCGTTTCGACGGTACCGACATGTTGTTCGAGCATCTTGATGCGGTGTTCCGTTCCGGACGTACCGCCGCGATATGCGGGCCGTCCGGATGCGGCAAATCCACGCTGCTGTCGATTCTTGCGGGATGGCAGGATCCGACGGAGGGCACCGTGGAGCGTGTCGGCGTGGAACGTATCGGCTGGGTGTTTCAGAATCCGTATGGCGTGGCCGAACGCAGCGCGTTGGATCATGTGACGTTTCCGTTGCTGGCCAAGGGGCTGACCCGTGTGCAGGCCGAACCGCAGGCGCTTGCGGCGATGGAACTGTTCGATTTGGCGTATGCCGTCGACCGTCGGTTCTGTGATCTTTCCGGAGGCGAGGCTCAGCGTCTCATGCTGGCGCGTGCGGTGTGTTCTCGTCCCGATATGCTGTTGGTCGACGAACCGACCGCCCAGTTGGATACGAGGACCGCGCATGGCGTCAGCCGCGTGCTGGGACATCTCGCCGATCAGGGCATGATCGTCGTGATCGCCACGCATGATCCCGATACCCGTGACGCTTGCGACGTGGTGGTCGATTTGTCTGACTATGCGTCGGGCGATTCCGCGGATGCCGTTTCCGGCGGCGCGCGCGGCGTGTCCGACAGGGGGGCGTCATGAGGGTGCGATCCATCTTCTCCGAAGCGATGCGCAACATCGGCGCGGGAACGGCTCGTGCATTGCCGTTGCTGTTCGCCATCGCCATCGTTTCCGTGCTGGGCGGCGGCTACGAACTGGCGTCCATCCGGAGCATGGAATCGGATGCCAGCGAGCGTATCGCCGCCGACGCGGATGTCAGGGCGATCGTCGGAGGCACGGTGGACGGTCTCACCTGTGACAGACTGCCGCGGTCGCAGGGCGGTCCGTCCCATGCCGGCGCGGTGCGGGCGGGTGGGCGTATCACGCCGAAGGCCACTGCGCGCAACGATATCGCATCGTATGAGGTCACGCCCGGCATGCTGAGACTGTTTGCGGCCGGCGGCACGATGCGCGGCATCGATGCGACGGGCGTGTGGATGTCGAGGTCCGTCGCCCAGGATTTCGGCCTCGCCGAAGGCGGGCGTCTGGAGACGGAACAGGGCGATGTGACGGTCAGTGGGATATTCGATTGGCCGAACGATGGACGTGACACCCGCTTCGCTTATGCCGTCATCACGCCCGTCGCCGCATCGGACGGTACCTTCGAGGAATGCTGGGCCAAACAATGGCCGGCGTCCGATGGGATCGACGCCGCATTGTACGGCACGATCGTGGTTACGGGTGGTGATTCGGCCCCCGGCGTCGTGGCCGTCAACAAGGCGTTCGATGCGCGGTATGACGCCCATGCCGCATACATGTCGCGCATGACCCGTTGGATGCCTTGTCTTGGACTGTTCATCGGCGCGTTGATCGGACTGCTGTCGGTGTGGCGTCGGCGTCTCGAATATGCGGGTGCCTTGCATTCGGGGCAGACGAAAGCCGCGCAGCTGGCAGGCATCGGCATGGAGTCATGCGTGTGGGCGGGCGGCGGCGGTCTGGCCGCCGGCCTGCTGCTGGCGGGCGCATGCGAACGGCTGTCGGTATCCGATCCCGCCACGGTGGCCTGTGCGGTGCTGCGTGTGCCGGCCGCCGTGTTCGCGGGAACGTTCGTCGCAGCGTTGGTCGCGGGCCTGTTCATCCGTGAGTCGCAACTGTTCCGCTTGTTCAAACGCCGTTGACCATTGCCGTCAGGGTGTGCGCCGTCAGACGCTTGATGGCGGCCCGGCGTCCAGGCGTTGCCGGGCGTTGTTTCGTGTGAGGCTGCGATGTGTTGAACCGTGCGATTCCGCTGAAATGCCGGCTGCGGTTTCGTCCTCACCGCTTTGCGGCCCGGGCCTTGGTCGTGCTTGTGCAGGCTTTCGTTCAATTCGATGCCGACCTTGCGGCGGCGTGCTTCGATGACGCCGGTCCGCGAATCGCAGATGAACAGGATGTCGTTCTCTCCGCTCAGTTCCGTATCCTTGACGACTTCCAGCGGCTCGCCGTCTCACACCATCTGTATCCGAACGTCGACTTCCATACGGGACTGGTTCACCGTGCCATCGGCTTCGATCCGGCCATGTTCGCCACATTGTTCGCATTGGGCCGCATTCCCGGGCGGATCGCGCAGCATCGCGTCGGGGCGAACGCGTCGAGCCGAAGCGCGGGCGTGCAATGCAATACGCGTGCTGACATGCGTTGCGATCCACGTATCAATACGGCATATTCGTGAACATGGCATGCGTGCGAACCGATACGGAAGAGGAGGCGCAATGACAGGCGGTCTGTTGAGCGCCAAAGGCCCGTCCAAGCTTTTGTATGAGATGGGCGCACCTTCGACGGCCTCAACGCCACACGCATGGCGACGGAGGTCGATTCACTCCCGTCCATCGCCCGGATCCGCGGATTCCAGGCCGATCGCCACGTTGGCGGCGTCGCGGAGGGAAAGCCTGCCGAAACGGCGGTACAGGTCCCCGCGCCGGTACCGGATGCCGCAGCATTGGAGGCCGCAATCGCACAGGCCGCCTCGTCAAAAGCCGATTTGACGGATGCTGCGCGTCCGTTCGCCGTCCTCGCAAAGGCGCAGCCTTTCGGCGTCGGCAACAAGCGTACCGCTTTGCTGGCCGCAAACGGACTGTCGCTGCGCGCTGGTTCCGATATGATGCTCAGCGTCCCCGTGGAAAAAGCCGATACCGACGTGCTCAGCCGATTGCTGTCCGCCTGGCATCCGCAGGCGGACGAAACCGTCATCGGCTGGCTCGACGACTGGAATGCCTCCGCCTACTTGTGGTAGGGCTCGTGGGCGTTGATCTTGTAGGCGCGGTAGATCTGCTCCAGCAGAATCACGCGCATCAGCTGATGCGGGAAGGTCATCTTCGAAAAGCTCAGCAGAAAGTCGGCGCGGCGCACGATCGCATCGTCAAGGCCGAGCGAGCCGCCGATGATGAGCTGGATATGGCTGGTGCCCTGAATGCCGAGCGTGTCGATCTTGGCGGCCAGCTCTTCGGATGAGAGCATCCTGCCGTTGATGGCCAGCGCGATCACATAGGCGTCGTCTTTGATGTGCTTGGCGATGCGCTCGCCTTCCTTCGCCTTGATCTGCCTTTCCACGGCGTCGGAAGCGTTGTCGGGCGTCTTCTCATCGGCCACTTCGACGATGTCGAGCTTGCAGTAGCGGCCCAGACGCTTGGAATATTCGGCGATGGCGTCGCGCAGATACGATTCCTTGACCTTGCCCACGGTGATCAGCGTGATTTTCATACTGTCCTCTTCCATACGTATCGCGACGCCCATGCACGCCACCCATGCGCGCATCACGGTGTCCGCCGCGGATTGCCTGCGCCAATGATACGCAAATACGGCGAACGCCCGCCTGCCATCAGGTGCGGTCGAACGCATCGGACGGCAGACGGGCGTTATCTCACAGCCGGCCTGGAGCTGCATCTGCCGTACCGGTACGGCAGATACGACGCAACGGCTTAGTTGTGCTTGTGCAGGCTTTCGTTCAATTCGATGCCGACCTTGCGGTGGCGTGCCTCGATGACGCCGGTCTGCGAATTGCGGATGAACAGGATGTTGTTCTTGCCGCTCAGTTCCGCGCCCTTGACGACTTCCAGCGGTTCGCCCGCTTCGACCTTCGCCTTGTCGTAGATGGCGATCTTCGTGCCGGCGGTCACATACAGGCCGGCCTCCACGGTGCAGTTGTCGCCCAGGGAGATGCCGATGCCGGCGTTGGCGCCCAGCAGCGAATGCTCGCCGATGGTGACGCGATGCTTGCCGCCGCCGGACAGCGTGCCCATGATGGACGCGCCGCCGCCGATGTCGGAGCCGTCGCCGACGACGACGCCCTGCGAGATGCGGCCTTCGACCATGGAGACGCCCAGAGTGCCGGCGTTGAAGTTGACGAAGCCGGCGTGCATGACGGTGGTGCCTTCGGACAGGTATGCGCCGAGCCGCACGCGGGAGGCGTCGGCGACGCGCACGCCGGTCGGCGTGACGTAGTCGAGCATGCGCGGGATCTTGTCGAGCGCGATCACGTCGACGTTGGGCAGCGGCATGCCGAACGGCGCGGCCTTGCGCGCGGCGGCCATCACGTCGGCCTTGCGCAGCGCGAAGTCTGCGACGGAGAACGGGCCGTAGTTCGTCCACACGACGGTGGCGAGCTTGGCGAAGATGCCGTCGAGATTCAGCGTGTTCGGCTTGGCCATGCGCATGCTCATCAGGTGCAGGCGCAGGTAGGCGTCGGCGGCGTCCACGATCGGCTCGTCCAAGGCGGAGACGGTGAATACCGGAACGCGGCGCACGCCACGGGCGTCGGGCTCGTCATAGGCGAGGCCTTCAAAATTATGATTCGGACGGTCGGCCTCGGCCGGAGCCTCGCCAAGAGTGAGCTTCGGGTACCAGACATCCAGGGTCACGCCGGCGGCGTCCACGCTCGCCAGACCCCAGCCCCATGCTGTGCGCTGTTCGGTCATTGATGCTCCTTCACGATTTTCAATCGGCTATACGGTATTGCCTGCATTGCCTGCATACAGTATCCAATATATCGGCGCTTCCCACGATACCGCCCGGAAGCTATAAAACATCGCGACATGCATGCGGCATACGGTCGGATTCGCTGTCGGGGAAGCGCATGGAGGCTGTGCAGGGGACTCGATACAATGAGCTACCGGCGATGGGTCGGCTGATGATATGGCCGCAACCTCAATTGAAACGCAGCATATTACGTAGGGTGATGATTAATGGCAGATTTTGATTTTTCGCAAGGCATCGGCGAGGCGCGGGCTAAATACGAGTCCATTGCCGCCGCGCTGGATATCGACCGATTGACGGCGCAGGCCAAGGAGCTTGAGGAGCAGGCGGCGGAGCCGGGCCTGTGGGATGATCCGGAGAACGCGCAGAAGGTGACGAGCAAGCTCTCGGCGGTGCAGTCGCAGCTGAAGCGTCTTGCTTCGGCGACGCGGCGCATTGATGACGTCGAGACGCTGGTCGAGCTCGGACAGGAAGAGAACGATGCCGACACGCTGGCTGAGGCACGGTCCGAGATCGAATCGATCGGCAAGGATCTTGCCGATATGGAGATTCAGACGCTGATGGACGGCGAGTATGACGAACGTTCCGCCGTCGTGACGATTCGTTCCGGCGCCGGCGGCGTCGACGCCGCCGATTTCGCGCAGATGCTGCTGCGCATGTATGTGCGCTGGGCGGAACGCAACGGCTACAAGGCCAAGGTCATGGACACGTCCTATGCGGAGGAGGCCGGCATCAAGTCGGCGACGTTCCAGATCGACGCGCCGTATGCGTATGGCCGTCTTTCCGTTGAAGGCGGCACGCATCGTCTGGTGCGCATCTCCCCGTTCGACAACCAGGGCCGCCGTCAGACCAGCTTCGCCGCGGTCGAAGTGGTGCCGCTGGTCGAGGCCACCGACCATATCGACGTGCCGGAAAGCGAGATCCGCGTGGACACGTACTGCGCGTCCGGTCCTGGCGGCCAGGGCGTGAACACCACGTATTCCGCCGTGCGCATCACCCACTTGCCGACGGGCATCGTGGTGACGATGCAGGACGAACGCTCCCAGATCCAGAACCGTGCCGCCGCCATGGCCGTGCTGCAGTCCCGACTGCTGGTGCTGCGCCATGAGGAGGAGGCGAAGAAGAAGAAGGAGCTCGCCGGCGACATCAAGGCCAGCTGGGGCGACCAGATGCGTTCCTATGTGCTGCATCCGTACCAGATGGTCAAGGATCTGCGCACCGGTTGCGAGACTTCGCAGACCCAGGCCGTTTTCGACGGCGACATCAACGAGTTCATCGACGCGGGCATCCGCTGGCGTCACGAGCAGCGTCGCGCCGCCGCCGAGGCAGCGGAGAACTAGACCTAAGATCCCAACGACCTGTGAGGCCGGCTTCGGCCGGCCTTCGGTGAAGGAGACGACATGTCGCTTATCTCACTGGATCATGTGAGCAAGATCTATCCGCGTGGCACCCGCCCTGCGCTCGACGATATCGATCTGCATATCAATCGTGGCGATTTCGTGTTTCTCGTGGGCGCTTCCGGCTCCGGCAAAACCACGTTGCTGAGTCTGCTGCTGCGTGAGGAGGAGGCCACGGATGGTGAGATTCGCGTCGCCGGCAATGACCTGCGTCGTCTGACCGATCGTCAGGTGCCGCATTATCGCCGTTCCATCGGATTCGTCTTCCAGGATTACAAGCTGCTCAACAACAAGACGGTGTGGCAGAACGTCGCCTTCGCGTTGGAGGTGATCGGAACGAGCCGTTCGACCATCAAATCGATGGTGCCGAAAGTGCTTGAAACCGTTGGCCTTACCGGCAAGGAAAACAATTATCCGCATGAGCTTTCCGGCGGTGAGGCGCAGCGCGTCGCCATCGCGCGCGCGTATGTGAATCATCCGCAGATCCTGCTTGCCGACGAGCCTACCGGCAATCTGGATCCGACCACGTCGCTGGGCATCATGGAAGTGCTGGACGCCATCAACCGCACCGGCACCACGATTGTGATGGCCACGCATAACGAGGAGATCGTCAATTCGATGCGCAAGCGCGTCGTCGAACTGCATGCGGGCCGCATCGTCCGTGACGAGGCGCAGGGCTCCTATGATTCCGCACTGTACTTCCCGGATGCCGAAGTCGAATCGAAGTCGCAGCAGGCCATCGAAGCCAGCCTGGACATGCAGGACACCGGCGGAACCCCGCAGCAGGGCGTCGCGATCGTCGTCGAAGGCCAGACGCGCCAGCAGACGGCGGAGCATATGGTCAACGCCATCGCCGAAGCCGTTACGAACGGCGAAGGCGATAGCGGCATCGCCCGTCTTGCCAATTCCGTGCATTCCGGCAGAACCGGCCGTTACGGCGAGGCGTTCGCTCCGGTCGAGCAGACGCTGACCTGGGGCAAGGGCTTGAAATTGGAGGAATACGCCGAGCGGCAGGCCGCCGCCGAACAGGAACCGTCGGATGCGCGGACCGCCGCGGATCCGACGGAATCGCAGGATGTGCGCAACGGTCAGGATCCCGTGGAATCCCTTGTGGTCGAGGCTTCAAATGAAGCGACGGAGGATGCCGATGTTTCCGGAGATGCTGCCGCCGCGACCCGTTCCGACGTGCAGTCCGACGCCCGCAATGACGAGCAGGCCGGATCGGGGTCCGAAGACCACCCTGAAACGCCTTCCGACGGGCATCCGGAAACGGACGCCGCTGCCGCCGAGCCGCAGCCTGACGTGCCGCTGCCGCCTATGCCGCCGGCGCCTCCGATGCCGCCTGCACGCAAGCATGATGATGAATCCCAGAAGGAGAACGACTGATGCGACTGCGTTTCATTCTTTCCGAAACCTGGACCAGCCTGCGTCGCAATGTTCCGATGCTGCTGTCGGTGATGCTGGTCACCTTCATCTCCTTCCTGTTCATCGGCGCTTCCGTGCTGACCCAGGCGCAGATCACGAAGGCGAAGGGCGACTGGTACGACAAGGTCGAGGTCGTCGTATGGATGTGTCCGGACGGCACCAGCCAATCCGTCAACTGCGCGGCGGGCACCGCGGCCACGGAAGCCCAGATCAACGATCTGCAGAAGGTCATTCGCGACGAGCTCAATGACGAAGTCGCGCAGATTACGTTCGAAAGCAAGGAGGACTTCTACAACGACACCTTCCTTGCGCAGTATCCGGACGGCCGGTATCAGGGCCGTACGTTGACCGCGGACGATATGCAGGATTCGCTGTGGCTGAAGCTGAAGGATCCGTCGAAGTATCAGATCGTGGCCGAAGTGCTCAGCGGCCGCGAAGGCGTGGAGACGGTCAGCGATCAGCGGCAGATCTTCGAACCGGTGTTCGCGGTGCTGAACCGCGCCACGGTCGCCACGGCGGCGTTGGCTGCGGTGATGGTGCTGGTGGCGATCATGCTGACCGGCACGACGATCCGCATGTCGGCCGCGTCGCGTCGCACGGAAACGGAGATCATGCGATTGGTGGGCGCTTCGAATTGGACGATTCGCCTGCCGTTCATCCTGGAAGGCGTGGTCGCCTCGTTGCTGGGATCGGTGCTGGCATGCGCCGCGTTGTCCGTGCTGGTGAAGGTCTTCATCACCGACTGGCTGGCGACGTCGATCACCTGGATCCCGTACATCAATCAGACGACGGTGCTGATGACTTCGCCGATACTGATCGCAGGCGCGGTGTTGCTGTCGACCATCGCGTCGATGGTGTCGCTGCACCGATATCTGAAGGCATGACGGACCGCGGGGCATGACGGTCGTGCAAGCATGCCGGTCGGGTCCGGGATTTTCTCAAACGCCTGATACAGTTGTTCCTCAAGCGGAAAGGAAATGAATTCATGACGAAAGCCAGAAATGTCAAATCTGTCGCCGCTGCCGGGGCTGCGATTGCATTGTGCGCGACGATGGCGGTGTGGCCGTCGTCACCGGCCGTATCCTCCGCATATGCCGATACGTATAGCGATTTGGTGAACGCGCAGAACGAGAAGCAGGCCAGCCAGCAGCGTGAAGCGCAATTGCGCGCACAATTGCAGGGCGTCAGCGATGATCTCGCCGATAGGCTCGTCGAGCTTGATGCGCTGACGAATACGCAGATTCCCGCGGCGCAAAGCGCCGTCGACGCCGCGAACGAGGCGGCCGCCGCCGCGCGGGCCGAAGCGGATTCCGCTGCGAGCCGTCTGGCGGCAGCGCAGCAGGATAAGAAAAATCTTGAGGCCCAGATAGAACAGACCGGCAAGGATTATGATGACGCGCGCGACGCGGTGGCGCAGATGGCGCGTGAAGACATGCAGGGATCCGATGCCGCTGACATGATGAGCATCGTCACCGGCGCCACCGATACGACGGACTACATCAATGCGATGCAGTCGCAGGACGCTCTGTCCCGCACGGAAGCGAACGCCGCCTCCGATGCCGCGACATCGTTGAACACGTCGATGAACCGTAGCGAGCGACTCGCCGCGATCGAAAAGCGGATCGCGGCATTGAAGGCGGAAGCCGATACGAAGGCCGCTTCGGCTCAGCAGGCCGCTTCCGATGCGCAGGCCGAGCGTGATGCGTTGGACGCGCTGCGCGTCCAGGGCGAGCAGAAGCGCGCTGCATTGGAAGGCCTGCAGGATCAGCTTGATTCCGACGCGGCCAAGCAGGCGGCACAGACGGTTCTGCTGCAGTCCCAGGTCGATGATCTGAATCGTCAGTGGGCCCAGGAGCAGGCCGACGCCGCAGGCGACGTCAATTCCGGCAACCAGGGATCCACACAGCCGCCCGGCGGCAACTCCGGCAGCACCGGCGGAAACACCGGAGGCGGCTCGAATCCGGGCGGCTCCTCCGGCGGCGGTTCCGGAAACATCAACACCGGTGTCGGAACCGGCGGCCAGGGCACCAGCAACGGCGATTATGGCAATGCATATGTGCCCGGACAATGCACGTGGTATGCCTACAATCGCCGCAAGCAGATGGGCATCAACACGCCGTCCTATCTGGGCAATGGCGGCGAATGGTATCTGAAAGCGCCAAGCTACGGTCTGCGCGTCGACCACACGCCGCAGGTCGGCGCCGCACTGTCGTTCCTTCCGGGGCAGGATGGCGCCGATGGATTCTATGGGCATGTGGCCGTGGTCGAAGCGGTGTACGGCGACGGCACGTTCCTGATTTCCGAGATGAACTGGGGCGGCCCATACATCACACACAGCCGTGTGCTGACCAATTACGGGCAGTACTGGTTCGTGCACTGAGTGGTATCATGTACGGCACGCCGCAGCCGCATGCAATGCGCCGGCGTGCCGTACCGCTGTTTGGGGGCGGCGGGCCGAGCGAAGGAAAGGAGGTTCCGATGGCCAAGGAACAAGGTACGACTATGATCGCGCAGAACAGGAAGGCGAGGCATGACTATGCCATCGAGGACCGCTATGAAGCCGGTCTGGTGCTGACCGGCACCGAAGTCAAATCGTTGCGCGAAGGCCGCGCGTCGCTTGCCGAATCCTTCGTCTCCATCGACCGTCGCGGTGAAATCTGGCTTGAAGGCGCGAATATTCCCGAATATCTCAACGGAACGTGGAATAATCATGCGCCCAAGCGCAAGCGCAAGCTGCTGCTGCATGCCGCGCAGATCGCGAAGCTGTCCCGTCAGATCGAAGCGAAGGGCTTTACGATCGTGCCGTTGAGCCTGTATTTCAAGGACGGCCGCGTCAAAGCGGAAATCGCGTTGGCCCGAGGCAAGAAGGAATACGACAAGCGCCAGGCGCTGCGCGAGGAGCAGGACAAGCGCGAAGCGCTGCGCATCATGCGCTACCGGAACATGCGTTCCCGGTAGTCCGGCGGCGTGTAACAGCGTCACGCTACGATTGGCGACTATGACACGATACAAGTCGCCGATCGCGGCATTGGCCTGTCTTGCGATGCTGGTGCCGCTGGCATCCTGCGGCACGACGGACAGCACCGACGCGGACCCGAACATCGAACGCAGCTATATCGTCGGCACGACGCCCAAGAACGACGACATAGCCGCGATGCTGCCGGACACGGTGACGAAGGACGGGAAGCTCACCGTCGGCTCGAACCTCACGTACGCTCCCGCCGAATTCCTCGCCAATGACGGTGTGACGCCCGTCGGATACGAAATCGACCTGGCGAAGGCGTTGGGGGACGTATTCGGATTGCCGGTCGACATCGCCGACGCCTCGTTCGATACGATCATTCCGGCGGTCGGCGTCAAATACGACATCGGCATGTCCGGATTCACCATCAACAAGGAACGCGTGAAAGCCGTCGATTTCGTGACGTTCGCGCAGGCGGGCCTGAGCTTCGCGGTGCGCAAGGGCAATCCCACCAATGCCGACCCCGAACGGTTGTGCGGCACGAGGATCGCCGTGCAGACGGGCACCGTCGGCGAAACCGTCATGTACGACGCGCAGGACCAGTGCAAGGCCGAAGGCAAGGATCCCATCGAGCTGCTTCCATATCAGAACCAAAGCGATGTGACCACCGCCTTGGTGGCCGGTCGCGTCGACCTGTTGTATACGGACACGCCGGTGGCGGGATTCGCCGTGGCCCAGACCGAAGGGCAGCTGGAATTGCTCGGCGAGGACGAATCCGTGGAACCGATGGGCATCGCCATCGCCAAAGGCGATGAGGCCACGCTGGAAGCGGTGAAGGCCGCGATGGAGGAACTGGTGTCCGACGGCACCTATGAGGCGATTATGAAAGCTTGGGGCGTCGAGGATATCATGATGGATTCCATCGGCGTCAACGCGTAGTCGCATCCCGGAACATCAACGGGCTGCGAGCATCGGGAAGAGGAACCATGAGATCAACGAAGGCAAAGGACGGGGAAGGCCTGAACATTCCCAACAGGATCGACGCGCTGCCGGTGAAGCGGCCGGGGTCAGTGGTCGCGGCGGTCGTCGTCGCGTTTCTTGCCGCGATGCTGGCGTACGGCGTCGCCACCAACGAACGGTTCGAATGGGAGGTCGTCTGGAAGTACCTGTTCAACGAAAACGTGCTGTCGGGCATCCGATACACATTGGAGTTGACGGTGATCTCCATGATGGTCGCCATCGTGCTGGCGGTCGTGCTGGCGATCATGCGCAAATCCATCAATCCGGTGCTGCGCGGCGTCAGCTGGTTCTTCATCTGGTTCTTCCGCGGCACGCCGGTGTACACGCAGCTGGTGTTCTGGGGACTGTTCTCCGTGCTGGTCCCGAAGATCAGCGTGGGAATCCCGTTCACCTCCATCGAATTCTGGAGCGTCGACTCGTCCGTCATCATGACGTCGTTCGCGGCGGCGCTGATCGGTCTGTCCCTGAACGAGGCCGCATACCTGTCGGAGATCGTGCGGGCCGGCCTGGAGGCGGTCGATCCCGGCCAGGCCGAAGCCGCGCAGGCGCTGGGCATGAGCCGGTCGTTGATCATGCGACGCGTCATCCTGCCGCAGGCGATGCGCATCATCGTCCCGCCGACAGGCAACGAAACCATCGGCATGCTGAAAACCA
The DNA here is from genome assembly GCF_056356755.1 of Bifidobacterium sp. LH_449. Taxonomy (NCBI): domain Bacteria; kingdom Bacillati; phylum Actinomycetota; class Actinomycetes; order Bifidobacteriales; family Bifidobacteriaceae; genus Bifidobacterium; species Bifidobacterium sp. LH_449. The sequence goes on along the minus strand of NZ_JBKEUV010000014.1, from coordinate 5,939 downwards.
CGTCGCTGGTCGTGGCCGTGCCGTTCACCCTCGAACTGCAATTCGCCACGAACGCCATCGCCAGCCGGATCTACAAGCCGATCCCGCTGCTGGTCGTGGCCGCCTTCTGGTATCTCGTCATCACATCCATTCTCATGGTGATCCAATCCCGTCTGGAACGGCATTTCGGCAAGGGATTCGAAGCACGGTCCCTCGGCACGCGCGGCAAGCGTCCGCAGCCGGGCAATACCGAAGGCGAGCCGCACAACGACATCGCCAAGCAGAACGAAGCCACCTTCAACGGGCTGACGGCGTAAGGAGCGCGAATGAGCGAAATGAACAACGACATCCGCATGGCACGGCGGTCCGCGGCGGAACCCGCCGTCAAAATCACCCAGGCGCATAAGGCGTACGGCGACCTGCATGTGCTCAAGGGCGTGGACCTCACCGTCATGCCGGGCACGGTCACCGTGCTGCTCGGACCATCCGGCTCCGGCAAATCCACGTTGCTGCGCCTGATCAACCAGCTGGAAACCCTGACCGGCGGCAGCATCGAAGTCGAAGGCGAACTGATCGGCTACAAGCATGTCACCAAAGGCGGCGTCGACAGACTGCAGACGCTGACCGACAAGGAGATCGCCGCGCAACGTTCCAAACTGGGCATGGTGTTCCAGCGCTTCAACCTGTTCCCGCATATGACCGCGCTGGAAAACGTGATGGAAGCGCCCGTGCATGTGCAGCACATGGACCGCAGGGCCGCACGCGCGCTCGCGGTCGAAGAGCTGGAACGCGTCGGACTGGGCGAGCGCATCGACCATTACCCGTCGCAGCTTTCCGGCGGCCAGCAGCAGCGCGTCGCCATCGCCCGCGCGTTGGCGATGAAGCCGCGCATCATGCTGTTCGACGAGCCCACGTCCGCGCTCGACCCCGAACTGGTGGGCGAGGTCCTGAACGTGATGCGTTCGCTGGCTGACGAAGGCATGACGATGATCGTCGTCACCCACGAAATCGCATTCGCGCGTGAAGTCGCCGATCGGGTGGTGTTCATGGCCGACGGCGTCGTCGTGGAACAGGGAGGCCCCGAAATCATCACGAATCCGCAGGAGCCGCGTTTCCGGGATTTCCTGCAGCACGTGCTGTGACGCGAAGCCGTGATGCGCTTGTGCTTCGTGTGCGGAAAGATTGTGCGCAGAGCGTGTTGTTCTTCGGTGAAAGACAGTATGACCCGTTAGGCTGGTGAACCATGTGTGGAATTGTTGGATATGCAGGAAATGTCGCAACCGCGTGCGGTAAGCCTTTGGAGGTCTGCCTACAGGGTCTTGGACGTTTGGAATACCGCGGCTATGACTCGGCCGGCGTCGCATTGAGCGCGCCCGGCATGGAACGGGTGCAGGTTCGCAAGAAGGCGGGCCGCCTCGCCAATCTCGTCGAGGATCTCGAAAGGAATCCTCTCGCCGCGGCGACCGTCGCGATCGGACATACCCGTTGGGCCACCAACGGCGTCCCCAGCGACGTGAATTCCCATCCGCACACATCGCAGGACGGAAAAGTCGCGATCATCCATAACGGCATCATCGAAAACGCCGCCCAACTGCGGCTCAATCTGATGGCGGAAGGCTACCGTTTCTCGTCCGCCACCGACACGGAGGTCGCGGCGAAAATGCTGGGCAGAATCGTCGACACCATCATCGACGAACAAGGCCGCCCCGACCTGTTCGAAGCGATACGCCGGCTGGCGCGCATGCTGGAAGGCACCTTCACCATTCTCGCCACCGACTGCCGCCAGCCCGATATCGTCGTCGGCGCCCGCCATGATTCGCCGCTTGTCGTCGGCCTCGGCGACGGCGAAAACTTCCTCGGCTCCGACGTGTCGGCATTCGTCGCCTATACGAAGCGCGCAATGGAAATCGACCAGGACCAGGCCGTGCTGGTCTCCGCGGACCGCGTCGTCGTCACCGATTTCGACGGCAACATCGTCGAAAATCCGAAGACCTATACGGTGGATTGGGATGCTTCCGCCGCGGAAAAAGGCGGTTGGGACTCCTTCATGGACAAGGAGATCCATGAGGATCCGGCCGCAGTGCAACGCACTTTGCTGGGCCGCCTGAACGCGGACGGCGACATCAATCTGGATGAAGTGCATATCGAAGAGCATGATTTCAAGGCGATCGACAAGATCGTCGTCATCGCCTGCGGCACGGCCTCGTATGCAGGCCTGGTCGCCAAGTATGCGATCGAACATTGGGTGCGTATTCCGGTCGAAGTGGAATTGGCGCATGAATTCCGCTATCGCGATCCGATTCTGACGCCGCGCACGCTGGTCGTGGCCATCTCGCAGTCCGGAGAGACGATGGACACCCTGATGGCGTTGCGTCATGCTCGCGAACAGGGGTCGAAGGTGCTGGCCATCTGCAATACGCAGGGCGCGTCCATCCCGCGCGAATCCGACGCCGTGCTGTACACGCATGCAGGCCCGGAGGTGGCCGTCGCCTCCACGAAGGCGTTCGTGGCGCAGATCACCGCGGCCTATGTGCTGGGCCTGTACCTGGCGCAGGCGAAGGGCACGATGTTCCGCGACGAAATCCATCAGACCCTGGATTCGCTGAAGGACATGCCTGCGAAGATCCAGCGCATCCTCGACACTCAATCCGATGCGATCCATGCCGCCGCCGAACGTATGGTCGACGCGAAATCCTTCCTGTTCCTGGGCCGTCATGTCGGCTATCCGGTGGCGTTGGAAGGCGCTTTGAAGCTGAAGGAAATCGCCTACACCTTCACTGAAGGCTTTGCGGCGGGCGAATTGAAGCACGGCCCGATCGCTTTGGTCGACGAGAACGAGCCGGTCGTGTTCATCGTGCCGCCGGCTCGCGGACGCAACGTGCTGCATGCGAAGGTGATCTCCGGCATCGAGGAGGTCAAGGCGCGCGGCGCCACCATCATCGCAGTGGCCGAAGAAGGCGATAAGGACGTCGAACGATATGCCGACGTGGTGTTCTGGCGTCCGCAATGCCCGACGCTGCTCAGCCCCCTGGTCGATGTGGTCCCGCTGCAGCTGTTCGCGATGGATATGGCGAAGATCAAGGGCTATGACGTCGACAAGCCTCGTAATCTGGCCAAGTCGGTGACGGTGGAGTGACGGGGCCTGTGTCGGATACGCAGGATTTGACGGGGATGCCGGCTTCGTCGGCTCCGCTGTCTGCGCAGACTCCGCAGACCGGACGCAAGCCGCATCCGCATCGTTTCGTGATCGAGGAGCCCCGCATCCCCTTCGAATGCGAGATTTTGTATGTTGACGATAACATCATCGTCATCGACAAGCCGCATTTTCTTGCGACGATGCCGCGCGGCATGTGGTATCGCGAGACCGCGCTGATTCGACTGCGCGAACGTTTCGGCGAGCCGGACATCACGCCGGCCCACCGTCTGGACCGCCTGACGGCCGGTGTCGTGGTGTTCGTGCGCAATCCGAAGATGCGCGGCGCCTACCAGATGCTGTTCCAGGAGCGGCGCACCACGAAGACCTACGAGTGCCTGGCGCCATTGAAACCGGTCAGGCGGCCGCGATACGGCACGATTCGCCGGCTTGACTCGCGTACGTCGTTTCCGCTGGAACGCCGCTCCCATATCGTCAAGGAGCGTGGGTTCCTGCAGGCGTATGAGAAGCCGGGCGTCGTCAATGCGCAGACCGTGATCGAGCGCGTCGGCGCCATGCCCGGGCATACGGGCGTCGCAAGGTATGTGCTGCATCCGCATACCGGTAAGACGCATCAGCTGCGCATCCATATGAATTCGTTGGGGCTGCCGATTCTGGGCGATGATTTCTACCCGATGATCCGCAAGCATCCCTATGACGATTTCCGGCATCCTTTGGAATTGGTCGCGCGAACATTGGAATTCGTCGATCCGATATCGGGGGAGCCTCGGCGTTTCGACTCCCGCATCGAATTGGGCGCCCGAATGGAGGGCGTCGATATGGAAACGCCGACGGTGCGCGCGCAGGCCGCGCCTCCCGAAGGCGTGGAATTGGCCCGTTATACGGGGCGCATGCGCCAGCATTAAACGGTTCCGGCGCCGACGCGTCGCCGGTCGGAGCGTTCGATGCGTTCGACGACGAAACCGATGGTGCGCCGCCGAACGCGATGATAGCGATGATATGTCAGGACAGGTCCCTGACCGAACCGCGCACGATCAGTTCGGCGGAGACGACATGCTTGACGCCGCACGGCACATGTTTGCCGTCGCATTGCGCTTTGACCAGGTCGAAGGCCTCCTGCCCGATCCTCTGGAACTGCATGCGCATGGTCGTCAGACTCAGCCGTGGGATCACACCGGTCAGTGAATCGTCGACGCCGACGACGCTGACGTCCTCCGGCACGCGCTTGCCCGCGGCGGCCAATCCCTGGATCGCCCCATACGCCATCTGGTCGTTGGCCGCGTAGACCGCCGTGCAATCGGTCTCGTGGGCCAGGGCAAGGCCGGCCTGGTATCCGCTGTCCGCCTCCCAGTCCCCGATATACGTCGGAGGTGCGGATATGCCGTATTGCTTGAGCGCATCATGCCAGCCCTGGGCTCGGCTTTCGGCGGCGCGTGCATGCGATGGCCCGGCGATGTGGTAGACGGTCCGATGCCCCCGGCTGAGCAGGTATTCGACGATGGCGGTGGAACAGCCGTACTGATCGGCGTCGATGGTCGGGCAGTGGTTGGCGGGGTCTTCGGAGATGAGCACGACGGGAAGCTCCGAGGTCGGAGCGAAATCGTCGAAATCCGGCATTTTCTCTTCGAGCACGACGATGAGTCCATCCACGGGCATCTGCTTCATGTGGTCGACTACGGCGGACAGGGTGCGCTCTTGACGTTGCCCGATGGTCTGCAACGTCACAGCGTATCCGGTCCTGTTTGCGGCGGAGGTGATGCCGTCGAGGATGCGGGCGTTGCCGTACGTGGTCATGTTGAACAAGGCGACGCCTATGTTGTTGAATTTTCCGTGTTTGAGCGACCGTGCGGCGTAGTTTGGGCGATATCCGAGCAGAGCCATCGCTTCCTCGACCTTGCGGCGTGTTTCCGGACGTACGGCCGCGCTGCCGTTCGCCACTCGCGACACTGTCTGAGACGATACGCCGGCCGCCTTGGCCACATCCTGCATCGATGCGGGCTGGTTGCGTTCCATGGCTACTCCTTGTTCGGTGTATACGGTCATTATAGCAGCGGGAACAAGTCGTGTTTTCGTCACCATTTTTGTGTTGATGACCATTCGGAAACGCCGACTTTTGCTCACATCGGTAATGCCGTGCTAAAATGATAACGCAAACATTTTTTGAGCTGCATTGCAGCGGCTCTATGCTAGGCAACCTTCAAAGGAGAGGAAAGATGGCGTCAATGCAGACAACCGTCGCGCCTCCCGCGTCGTCCCCGCGTGTGAATAGGCATCGTGCGGATTGGCGTGGCTGGAAGTTCATGTGGCCGTTCGCGCTGGTGTTCGTGTTCGTGTTCGTCGTGCCGATCGTGTACGCGGTGTATATCTCGTTCTTCCAGAAGAAGATGATCGGGGGCACGGTGTTCACGGGCCTGGACAACTACGTGCGCCTGTTCCAGGACGGGCAGTTCTGGTCCGCGGTGGGCCGCGTGGCCCTGTTCACGGTCGTGCAGGTCCCGGTCATGCTGTTCCTGTCCGCGCTGATGGCCCTGTGCATCGACTCGATGAAATTGCACGGCGCGAGGTTCTTCCGTATCGCGACGTTCCTGCCGTACGCGGTGCCCGCGGTCGTGTCGACCCTGGTGTGGGGGGTTCATCTACGGCGCGAAGTACGGCCTGGTGGGCTCCTTGAACGACCTGCTGGGCACGCACATCGGCGTGCTCGCCCCGGACGTGCTGCTCGCGTCGATCGGCAACATCGTGACGTGGGAGTTCGTGGGCTACAACATGCTGATCTTCTACAGCTCGCTGTCCACGATCCCGCGTT
>NZ_JBKEUV010000013.1:0-56184 GCF_056356755.1 Bifidobacterium sp. LH_449 | reverse complement strand
TTCCGAACCCGGAAGCTAAGCCCTGGCACGGCGATGGTACTGCACTCGAGAGGGTGTGGGAGAGTAGCGCGCCGCCGCATTGTTCTTTTGGGGGCCGGTCCCGTTGGGGGCCGGCCCTTTTTTTGTTTGTTTCCCCCGGGGGCTTTGACGGTTTCCCGGCCCGTTCGGTCTCCCCGGAGGGGGCGTGTTTCCGTGTTGACGGTTTTGGCCGCCCTCATCGGCGCGTCCCGGCCAAAAGCGTCAGGGGAGGGGCCTGCGTGCCGGTACGCGGCCGCGTTCTCTGACGGTTCCGACCGCTCCCAGCGGCGTGTCGCGGTCAAACGTGTCAGGGGACGGGCCTGCGTTCGGTACGCGGCCGCCTCCTCTGACGGTTTCGACCGCGACACGCCGTTGGATGCGGTCAAAAGCGTCAGGGAGGGGATGCCGGCCGGGTGGGAGCCGGCGTACGGCCGGCCTTTTTGACGTTTTTGGCCGCGGTCATCGGCGTGTCGCGGTCGAAAGCGTCAGGGGGGGGGCACCGGCCGGGGTGTGAACGGGTTATGGTTGGTCCCCCTGACGGTTCCGGCCGGGACACGCCGGAGTCAGCGGCCAAAAACGTCAGTCGACCACAGGCCCCACAGGGCATAGGCACGCGACATGTGCCAGGAGAAAGCAGGGGGTCTACAGCGTGTAGGCGGCTTCGATGGCGTCGTATTCGGCGGCGGTGATCGGCAGGATCGCACCGTGCCGCTTGGTCAGCCCGCCGAAATCAATATCGTCGGCGACCGCCCAATCCTGCGGATCGGCGCTTGCCAGATCGGCGGAACGGAACGGCAGATAGCCCTTCGCCTCAGCGAATTGGTCGCACATCAATCCGAACCGCATCGTGCGCCCATCGATCGTCTTCACGTCCGCATCGTTATAGCGGAACAGTTCCGGGCCTTCCAGATAATGCCAGGAATAGCGTCCATTGCCCAGCAGGCCGGTCAACGTTCCGACATAGCTCCATGCGTTCTCGTCATCCGTGCGCAGTACCTCATAGGTGGTCGCGTACGGGTTGCGTGTGCGTTCGATGGTGATCTCGGAATCCTTCGAAGCGCGGTACCACCAGCCATCATCATCGCGCAGCATCGTCGTGTCGATGATGCAGTTCTTGCGATCGATCCACTTCACCGGATCGGAGAACGTGACGAAATCGGTGGTCGTCGCATAATACATATTCGTCGGATCGCCCAATTCATTGCACAATGGATTGCCTGCTTCGTTCGTATTCGTTTTCGTCGCCCAGAACACGATCCATTGTTCGCGCTGCGGATCCCAGCAGGCTTCCGGCGCCCATGCCATGCCGGCGCCGGGAATTTCGGAGGCGACGTCGACCAGTCGAGGCTCGCTCCAATGCACGAGATCGGGGGAATCCCAGATCACCAATCCGGTGGAGCCTTCGGTGTCGGCGCCGTCATTCGGACCCCAGCCGCCGCGATAATAGATGCTCAGATCGGTGGCGACGATATGGAAGCCGCCACGCGGGTCGCGCACGATATGCGGGTCGCGAGTGCCGCGTTCACCGCCGTCCCACGTCAGTGCGGGAGAGCCCGCCGGGCGTAGATCCTTCCAGGTGACGCCGTCGCGGCTGAGCGCGAAATACAGCTGTTCGTCGGTCGGCGTCTTTTCGACGCCGGTGAAATGCACGAACAGATATGCTTCGGTTTTCATGTGGCTCCTTTGCTGTTTGTTGACTGGAATTGGAGGTTGGAGATTGGCGGGTGATTGCGATTGCCGAACAGTGGCGGGGGACGGCCATTCATTGAAGGCGACTCGTCAGCCGGCCTCGCGCCGAAGCCGCACGGCACTTTGTTGCGCAGCCTCCCGTCATACGGCGCCGCCGATCACATCGCTGAAGATTCCCGCGCGATCAATCGGCATCCGATGGCCATGCGCGCCGGCGGCTCATCCGGCATTCCCGCGGTGCGGCGTTCTATGCGTCGCGTCAGCAGGTCGAGCGTGCATCGTGCGAGCTGCGCGAAGTCGACTTGTATGGTGCTCAGTGACGGCGTGCTGTAGCTTCCGGCGCTGACGCCGTCGAATCCGACGACCCTGACGTCTTGCGGCACGCGGATTCCATGATCGGCCAGCCCGCGGATGACGCCTGACGCGACGTAGTCGTTGGCGCAGAAAACGCCGTCGATCGGCTGCCGGCCCGCCGATACCGCCTGAGCGATCCGCGTCGCGATATCATGGCCCGCCTGTATGCCTTCGACGCCGCCGCCGGCTTCAAACACCAATTCGGGCCGGTATGCCAGTCCTGCGTCCAGCAGCGCGCCGCTGCATCCGCGCAGACGCAGCAGATAGGAGTTTTGCGCGTGGGCGAGGTCTTCTCGTGCGACGTATTTATGCCCGACCAGCGCGATGGAGCGGCATTGCCGCCCGATAAGATGCTGGACCGCGATGCGCGCGCCTTCCTCGTTCGGAAAGTTGACCTGATCGGTGGTCGGCTGTTCTTCGCAGGAATCGATGAGCACGAACGGGCGGCCGCTTACCATGCTGTTGATGGGCGTGCTGGGGTTCAGTCCTGAAGCATGCAGTATTTCGCCGTCGAAAAGCTGGTCGGAGAACGGACTGGATTGCAGTGCATGTTCGGCGGCGTCTGGCGAATAGCTGGTCTGTTCGATGAACGGGGTGAGGCCGCGGGCCATGGTTTCGGCGGACAGCGCCTGCGCGAGTTTGGAATAGAAAGGCGAGTCGAATTCGTTGATGACGATGTGGATGATGTTGCTGCGGCCTGATTTGAGCATGCTGGCCGTGCGGTTGATGCGATAGTCGAGTTTTTTCGCGGTTGCGATGACCTTGTTGCGGGTCGATTCCTTGACTCCTGGCTTGCCGCGTAAGGCGTTGGACGCGGTCATGGGGGAGACGCCTGCCGCTTCTGCTACGTCGCGCAACGTGGGCCTGCGATCGGTCATGACGCCTCCTTTGTATGAAGCGGTATATTACATCGCCGTAAATATATCGATACATATAACGATACCGATTAAAAAGAAGAATGCAAAATCGGTATTTTGTACCTGAAATCGTTGATATTACAAGAAACTCTCCGTAAAGGCGACAAAGTTGTTTTGAGAGCAAACCAGCATAAAATATGTATCGTTACATATTGATTGCGCAGTACAGGACCGCAACGATGTCACGGCAGGTCGCAGCCTTCACGGGCTGATGCGGTAATCGTTGCATGCGTGTGCTGCAGATTCAGCATGGAGAAATGCAATGACGAATTCGACACGCAACGAAGCGATGCAGGCATGGCGTCCGCCGATGGGCTGGAACAGCTGGGATTCCTACGGAACGACCGTGACGGAAGACGAAGTGCTGGCCAACGCTGAATTCATGGCCAAGTATTTGAAGGACGCCGGCTGGGATACCGTGGTCATCGACATCGACTGGTATGACCCGACCGCGCGCGCCCACGGCTACAATACGAACGCGCCGCTGATCCTCGACGGATACGGACGCCAGCTTCCCGACCCGCAGCGCTTCCCCAGCGCCGCGGACGGCAAGGGATTCGCGCCATTGGCCGAAAGGATCCACGCGATGGGCCTGAAACTCGGCGTGCATATGATGCGCGGCATTCCGCGTATCGCCGTCGATGAAAACCTGCCGGTCAAAGACACCGAATATACCGCGCGCGATGTCGTCGATCTTGACCACGTCTGCCCGTGGAATCCGGACAACTACGGCCTGAACCACAACCATCCCGGCGCGCAGGCCTGGTATGACGCGCAGCTCGACCTGTTCGCATCGTGGGGGCTTGACTTCCTGAAGGTCGACGACATGCAGACGCCGTTCCACAGCGAAGAAATCGCCGCATACCACCGCGCCATCGAAAAAGCCGAAGCGAAATACGGCCGCGCCATCGACCTGTCGCTGTCGCCGGGAGGCTGGGTCGCCACCACATATGCCGACTTCCTTCGTGAAAACGCCCAAATGTGGCGTATCTCCGACGATCTGTGGGATCGTTGGGAAGACATCTACCAGCAGTTCGCCCGCCTTGCCCGCTGGGCCCCCTTCCAGCAGGCCGGCCATTGGGCGGACGCCGACATGCTGCCGCTCGGACACATCGGCCTGCGCGCCGAACGCGGCGACGACCGTCAGTCGCGCCTGACCTTGGACGAAAGCAAAACGCTGCTCGCCCTGTGGTGCATGGGACGCAGCCCGCTGATGGTCGGCGGCGACCTGCCCACCAGCACATCCGACACGATCGCGCTGCTCGCCAATCCGGCCTTGCGCGAAGTGACCGCGGGATCGTGCAACAATCGCGAAACCGTCCGCGAACGCATCTTCGCCGAATGGGGGAACGAGGATTCCTACCGCGGCGAGCTGATCGTATGGGCCGCCGACGCCGCCGATTGGGCCGACGGCACCGCAAGCGCCCATGCGGGAGGCCATTACGCCGCATTGTTCTGGACGGGCGACGACGATTTCAAGTTGGGCGGCAACATCGAACTGCGGTCCATCGTCGGCTTGTCCGATCGCAATGATGATTGGACGCTGACCGACCTGTTCGCCGGCATGCCCGGCGCGCCCGCCGACGTGCGCATCGAAGGCGAAGGCGCCGATCGCGTCATCGCCGGCACCATCCCGGCGCACGGCGCGCTGTGGGTCGCTCTGGACCGGCGGTAACGGCAGCGGCGACGCCAATCAGTCGTCATCCGTAAAACGTCACATCGATGCGCGGCGGTCCGTAATACAAGGCGGCAGGCTGCCCGGTTGCAGGCTGCCGCGCATCGGTCATCGCAATGAATAATCAGCAAGCACCGGCAATAGGGTGCACAGCAGCGTATATGAATCAAAGGAGACGCATTATGCGCGACAAACTCGTCGCACGTCTGGACGCCGCGTCCAAGCGCGCCATCAGCACCGACCTGTGGGGCGTGTTCTTCGAAGACATCAGCCATTCCGCGGACGGCGGCCTCAACAGCGAACTCGTCCAGAACGGCGCATTCGAATACAACCGCATGGATCGCGCCGACTGGAGCAACTACACGGCATGGCGCAAAATCGTGCCGGAGGGATCGTTCGCGGCATTCGGCGTCCGCAGCGTCGATCCGGTCGCCGAAGAAAACCCGCACTATGCGGTCGTCGAAGTGGAACATGCGCCGGCGGCCTTGGAAAACATCGGATTCGACGGCATGGTCTTCCGCGCCGGAGAACAGTACGATTGTACGCTGTGGACACGTGCGGAGAAGACGCTGCCCATTGCGGTCGCGCTTGTCGGCGATGACGGCGATGTGCTGGCGCAGACGCAGGTGACGACCGTCCCTGATGGCCGGTGGACGCAGCTGAAGGCCGTGCTGCAGACCGCAGCAGCAGCCGGCGATGTCGGCAATACGACCGCCGTCAATGGCGATGATGACGTATTCGCGGGCAAGCCGGTCGTCGCGAATCAAGGCATGCTGCGCCTGACCTTCCTTGAAGAAGGCGTGATCGACCTCGATTTCGTCAGCCTTGAACCGCGCACCACCTACAAGGGCCTCGCGCATTTCCGTCCCGACCTGGTCAAGGCGCTCGACGACCTGAGCCCGCGCTTCATGCGCTTCCCCGGCGGCTGCATCACCCACGGCCTCGGCATCGACAACATGTACCACTGGGACGCCACCATCGGACCGGTCGAACATCGTCCGCACAACTTCAACCTGTGGGGCTACCACCAGTCCTTCCGCATCGGCTACTACGAATATTTCCGCCTGTGCGAAACCATCGGCGCGAAGCCGCTGCCCGTACTGCCGGCCGGATACGGCTGCCAGAACACCAGCCAAGGCCCGGTGCCGATCGCCCAGGAAGACATGCCCGCATACATCGACGAAGTGCTGCATCTCATCGAATTCTGCAACGGCGACGCCGAAACCACGCAGTGGGGCGCCAAACGCGCCGAACTTGGACACCCGGAACCGTTCAACCTCGAATATCTCGGCATCGGCAACGAAGACCTCATCAGCGACGTGTTCAAAAACCGTTTCCAGCAGATCTTCGACGCCGTCAAAGCCGCATACCCCGACATCATCGTCGTCGGCACGGTCGGGCCGGCCCCGAGCGGCCAGGACTACGCTCTCGGCTGGCAGTACGCGCGCGAAGCCGGCGTTCCCATCGTCGACGAGCACTCCTACCAGTCCTCCAGCTGGTGGTTCCATAACCTGCACCACTACGACGACACCGATCGCGAAGGCCCCAAAGTCTATCTCGGCGAATACGGCTCCTGGAACACCCAGCTGATCAACGGCCTGTCCGAAGCGGCGTTCATGAGCCATATGGAACTCAACGGCGACGCGGTCGTCATGTCGTCCTACGCGCCGCTGTTCGCCAAAAACGGCCACCACAGCTGGAACCCCGACCTGATCTACTTCGACAACGAACACGTCTACCGCCCATACAGCTACTGGGTGCAGCGTATGTTCGCCACCACCACATGCGATACGGCATGGGCGGTGCAGGTCGAAGGGCCGACCACATTCCGCCGCGAACTGCCGAACACCGTAGGCCTGAACATCAGCGGCGGCGCCAGCGCCGACATCACCGATTTCAGCATCGACACCGCCGACGGCACCCACATCGGCCTCGCCGACGTGCGCTACACCGGCAACGGTCCGGTCGACACCGGCGTGAACATCAATGCAGACGCCTACACCATCAACGCCACCGTCACCTACTACGAAGGCATGTGGGGCGTGCAACTCAACTGCGGCGATGTGCACGGCAAGAACCACAACGTCATCTCGCTCGGCCGCGGGCACAGCGTGCAGGTCGTGCGCGACGGCAGCGGCTACGCGCTCGCCGGCACCGAAGTCTCCATGGACATGGTGCGTCCCGGCACGGTATGGCATATGCGCGCCGAAATCAGCGAACGCGGCGCCGCAATGCGGCTGTTCATCAACGATGAACTGATCGCGGACGGCCGTGAAGCCCCGGACGAACCGCGCCGCACGGTCACCGTCGCGCGCGCCGCCGACGGCGTCGTCTATGTGCGCGTCGTCAACGCGATGGACCAGGCCGTCGACGTCGATCTGCGCGATATCATCAGCGAATTGCAATTGCGCGGCGACGCCGCCACCGCGAATGTCCTTTCCGGCGGCGACCCGTACATGGGTGAGGTCGGCAAGGAATCGCCGACTGCGCCGCACAACGTGGCGGTCGACCTGTCCGACGGCGTCTACGCCGCTCCGGCATGGTCGTTCACGACATTGGCCTTCCGGAGCTGACGCCGCGGCGAACGGTCATTCGGAGAGCATCACGGCAACAATGGAGTCAGGAATCGACTGATCATGGCAACAACGTCATCATCCAGCAAGGCATTGCGTGCGGCGTCCGAAACCGCCGGCACGCGCAAGATCACCCTACGCGAAGCCATCGGTTTCGGCATAGGCGACTGTTACGGAGGCGGACAGCTGGCCATTACGGCCACATATCTGTCGCTGTTCTGGACGCGCTTCTGCGGATTGGACATCAGCGTCGCGCAAGGCGTAATCGGCATGAGCGCCATCATCAGCGCCGTCGCGGCGTTGGCGTTCGGCGTCCTTGACGACAACCTGTACCGCTTCCGCATCGGCCGACGATTCGGGCGCCGTCGTCTGCTGCTGCTGATCACGTCGCCGCTGCTGCTGACAGGCGTGTTCCTATGGCTTCCCGGAATGCCGCTGGGCGTGTATTTCCTCGCCTACACGCTGTGGGTGGTGCTGGCGCAGCTGTTCGCCACCGGATACAATCCGCTGCCGGGTGAAATGACGGATGATTTCAACGGGCGCACCATGCTGTCGACGGTTCGCCTGACCATTTCGACGGCATCCGGAACGCTGATCCCGGTGGTCGGCGGCGCCATCCTTGCAATGGTCGGCGACGACGTGCCAACCGGGTACATGGCGCTGGGCATTACGGTGACGGTGCTGTTCTCCTGCGCGGTGCTGGCCTGCTGGCATTCGACGTGGGAGATGACGCCGGAACAGGCCGGTTTCGGCGCGTATGCGCGCGGCGAAGTGAAGCCGGTGCGCGTGGGATTCTCCGGATGGTGCCGCCGCGGGGTGCGCATGCTGCGCGAATACTGGTCGACGCTGCGGATCGGCGAATTCCGCAAGCATCTGTCGATCTATCTGCTGGTGCAGATGTCGATGGATGTGTTCGGGCAGACGTTCATTTTCTTCGTCGTGTACAACTGGAACAAGACGGCGGCGTTCGCGTCGCTGCTGATCGGCTGCACCGCGGTCTCGCTGCCGTTGATGCCGGTGTTCGGCTGGGCGATGACGAAACTGGGGCCGAAGCGCCTGTACACGATCAACTTCGCGGGATGCATCATCGGCGCGGTCTGGCTCCTGTCCGCATGGCTGCTGGTCGGATCGATGCCCGCTGCGGGATGGGGCGTGTTCGCGGTGGCGGGCGCCTTATGGTTCTTCGTGTTCAAATCGTTGTGCGGCTACATGCCGTGGGCGGTGTTCCCGTACATCGCCGACATCGACCAGATCGTGACCAAACGGTACCGTTCCGCCACCTTCTCCGGCATTCAGGCGTGCCTGCGCCAACTGTGCTCCGGCATCGCCACGATGCTGGTCGGCTTGGTGCTGGGCGCGGTCGGCTTCGATTCGACGTTGGCCAAGCAGTCCCTTCCGGCGCAGATCGGTCTGGCGGCCGTACTGCTCGGCTGGTTCATCCTGGCCATGAGCATCTGCTGGATCGTGTCCACGCGCCTGACGGTCAGCAAGGAGACCGATTCCATGGTGTTGAAGGAGATCACGCGACTACGCAACGGCGGATCCAAGGCCGACGTGGATCCCCGTACAAAGGCGGTGGTCGAGCGTCTGACGGGCCTGCGATACGAGCGCTGTTGGAGCGATAAGTAATCCAATAATCGCGCAACCATCTTCGATCGTCTACCGACGTCGAATCCCGGCTGCCGGCCCGATTTTCGGTCTGATGCTCCCACATTCCAGGTCTCAAACGACCAAAACTGCCACTTTGGACGAAGTCACTATGCAGAAGTGGTCGTTTTCGGCGCCGAAAACGACCACTTCTGCGCAGTAGCATCGTGGAATGTGGCAGTTTTGGTCGGAACCCAATCCAATGGCGGCCGAGCACTCCCGCAAAAACTAAAGGACACTATTAACCCCATTTTGTTGCTTATGCTGCTTGTCAATGGACGCGAACAGACTACCTTTATTTTGTTGACAACATAGGGGCAGGAACTGTTCCTCATTGCTGCTACTGCTTCGTTGAAAGAGATGCTGTAGTCTAGTTGCGAATATGCACGATGGCCTCGAATGCCATATTTACCAGAATAGACGAAATTGATTCATAATTTGTTGCATTAGCTAATTGTGCAATTAGAGTACAAGGATTACAGATGTGTGGGATTATGCTCGGCTTACACAAATTGCCAAAAAATGCGGGGGCCCTGTGGGGTTAGTGGTGACTATCGCGGTATGCGGTGTAGCGATTGGAAGTGCCGGCACACAACTTGTCCAAAAGATAAAAAAAGAAAACACTATGAAACAAGGAATATCGGATAAAGATTCCGATGAATAAAGTGGGGTTATTTTGTAGGGGAGAGATATAAGCGTGAATAACAGCGGATATGATTGATGCTGCGATGGTTGCGGTATTGAGTTGAATCCTCAATCCGATTTTACTATCGAAAATGAGAGCTGGATATGTGAGGTATGCGGTTGCGTCAACGACGTCTCTGCGAACAGCATTGTTAGCTCCGAAAAAAGCAGCTGCCTGGCGTGATTCATTCAAACAATGCCGCGTATACGCAGATGGTTGGAGGACTAGCCATGACGCAACAGAAGCGTTGGTGGCATCGTTTTCATATGCCCTTATTGCCATTCAGAAACTTCCAATATGCTCTCTGTCCGAGCATCAAAATCCGAACTTCTGAATCTGACTTTGAAACAGACCAACGCTGCGATCAATGCGGGCGAGATGTCATTGTGTTTTGCACTCTTAGCAACTTTCTTGGGGATTGCTTTTAACATAAAGTACAAATGATTAAACTCATATCATTTATGTTGGTATCGCGATTCAAGCATGACTACGTCAGTTCCACTCAAGGCCACCGCTTACATTTTACAGCTGGAGGCTTTTTCATTTTCCGTCAATAAGCTGAGCCGTGGACTTCCAATTCCAGCTTCACGCACTCAATTCCAGATTTCAAACGACTGCTTTTGTACAGTAGCTTCGTGGGATATGGCAGTTTTATTGAAAGCTAATCAAATGGCGACCGGAAGTTGTCTTTGGTTGGGTTGCTGTAGATCTTTTGGAAGACGGTGTCTGGCATTGCCGGCAAAGCTGCCTGTTGTGTTCCCTCCAACATCCAAACTCGTCAAATCGTGTGGAATCGTCCTGTCTTTACTTGTCAATCCGTGTAAAAACAGTCCTACCAAACTCGTCAAATCGTGTAAAATAGTGACTGTCAAATTCGTCAAACCGTGAAGGCAGTGCCGATGTTCACTAGAAAAGCGTATGAACGCCTCAAAACTTGGAAGATGCAACGGCAAGGCTCAACGGCGCTTCTTATTCAAGGCGCGCGTCGTGTGGGCAAAAGCATGCTGGCGCAGGAATTCGGGCAGCGCGAATACGCGCAATGTCTGCTAGTCGATTTTGCGCAGGCTCCGGACAGCGTCATTGACCTGTTTTCCGAACAGCGGCACGACATCGCCACGCTGCTGCGATATCTGTTTGCGTATTATGATTTCACGCCGGTCGAGCGCGATACGCTTATTATTTTCGACGAGGTGCAGCTATGCCCGCAGGCGCGGGCGTCGATCAAGCAGCTGGTCGCAGACGGGCGGTACGACTACATCGAAACCGGATCGCTGGTATCGATTCGGGAAAACGTCAAGAACATTCTCATCCCCTCGGAAGAGGAATGTTTCACGCTGTATCCGTTCGATTTTGAAGAATTCCTCTGGGCAGTTGACGCGGCGCCGCTAAGTGCACTCATCAGGGACTCCTACAACACTCTGTCGCCCCTGCCCGAGGCGTTGCACAGGAAATCGGAGCGCCTGTTCCGTGAATACATGCTGGTCGGCGGCATGCCCCAAGCCATCCAGGCATATGTCGACAACAACAGCTTCCAGGCGGCGGATGCGGTGAAACGCAACATTCTCAACTTGTACCGCAATGATATGGCGAAATACGGTGGCATGGAATCGGCCCGCCTGGCGGCGATATTCGACGCCGTACCGGCGCAGCTTGCGCAGCATGAGAAGAAATTCCACATCACCGCGCTGGGCGACAATGCGCGCAGGCGCGAATACGAATCTGCGTTTTTTTGGCTGGCGGACGCAGGCCTGGCGAATATGTGCTTCAATTCCACCGATCCGAACGTCGGATTGGGCATGAATATGGAGCAGTCCTCGTTCAAATGCTACATGTTTGACACGGGGCTGCTCGTATCGCATGCCCTTGCAGACAACCAGTTCACGTCGGAAAACATCTACGGCGACATTCTGTCCGGAAAAATCGGTGTGAATGAAGGCATGCTGACGGAAAACGTGGTCGCCCAGCAGCTCAGCGCCGCCGGACGCCGCCTGTTCTTCTTTTCGAAGACGGACAGGGACACGTCGCGCAATCGCATGGAAATTGATTTTCTGATTTCCCGCCCCTTCGAAGACGCGGCCGGCAAGCAGCGCATCTGTCCGGTTGAGGTCAAGTCGGGGAAACGCTATACGACCACGTCGCTTGACAAAATGCGTTCCATGTACGGCAAGCGGCTTGGTCGGGAATATGTGCTGCATCCCAAGCCGCTGAGTAGACAAGGCGATCGTGTTTTCCTGCCGCTTTATATGAGCTTCCCGCTCAGTTTTGATTATTAGCGATTAGGACATAGGCCAAAACGATTGCGGCGACATTGCGATAAAAAGCGGCGGCGGCCAATTTTCCAGGCCGTCGCCGCTTTGCTATTGCTATGATTTTCGGATTTCGCCCAACGATTTTCGTCAGACGTGAACGGTGGTCAGCGTCGGCGTCTCCGTGCTGCTCTTGATCTGCTTGAAGCCGACCAGCGCGATCGCCAGCGCGACCAGCGCCAGCGCCGTGACGACCATGAAGCCGCCGTGGGAGCCCATACGGTCGATGAACTGGCCGGCGATGGCGGAGCCGACCGAACCGCCGATGGAATTCATCGCGCCCATCCAGGCCATGCCTTCGGTGAAGCGGGTCGGGGGCACCAGATGCAGCATCAGCTGGTTGCCGTTCACCCAGGTCGGCGACTGGCATACGCCGATAAGCAGGTAGATGATCATGATCACCCACAGGTGGTTGGCGAACATGAACGAGCCGATGCCGATGTTCACGACGGCCAGGCAGAAGTAGAAGCGCTTCCACAGAGGAATCGTCCAGTTCTTCGCGCCGTATACCAGCGCGCCGATCAGCGAGCTGAACGAGAAGCAGGCGAATACGAAGCCGGTGTACTGCTTCATGTTCGACTCCGTCGCGAATGCGACGATGGAGATGCCGGCGGCGGACTGGAATGCGCCCAAACCGAACCAGGTCACGCATACGGCGATCAGGCCCGGACCCCAGATGGATTCCTTTTTGCCGCTGTTCACCTCGGCGGCGGCCTTATCCATGGCGGCCTGCACTTCTTCGGGCGAAGCGCCTGACGATTCGGCGCGGTCTCGTGCGTATTCGATGGCGGCTTCGGCTTGTATCGCGCGGGCCCGTGCGGCTTCGCGCTCGCGATACTGCTTGCGCGTCATGCCGGCCTCCCGGGCCAGCTGCGTCTGGGATTTCGGCGCCGTGCTGAGTTCCGTGAGGAACATCAGCGCGCCGATCAGCACGCATACGCCGGCGAAGGAGAACGACAGCACGCCGGAGATGACGGCCAGGGTGGACGCCAGCGGGTTGCCGATCACCCACAGGCATTCGTCGAAGACGCCCGACAGCGACAGGGCGCGGTTCGTGCGGACGGTGTCGCCCTTCAGCAGCGTCGTCCAACGACGACGGCTCATCGCGCCCCATGGCGGAATCGCCGCCATAAAAGGCACGATGCAGAACAGGATCCATGATGGCACGCGGTTCGTGATGCAGGTCACCAGCGAAGTCGCCGCGATCATCCACACGATGATCGTCGGAATCGAAACCTGGCGCTGTCCGAATTTATCAACCAATTTGCCCAGCACCGGGCTGGCGATGGCCAAGGAGATCGCCTGCACGGCCGACAGCATGCCGGCCAGCGAATAATTTCCGTAATAATGCTGTACGGAAATCGTGATGGTCATGCCGACCATCGGGAACGGCATGCAGGCGATCACCGCTCCTACGGCGAATCGTGCCGTATGTGGAATGCGTAATAGTTCGGCATAGCCGCCGAAAAGACGATGGCCCAGCTCTTTTGCGCCAGAGACGAATTGGTTGGCCATTGCGTGCCGCTCCTTTCTGCTCACGGTTTCACGCGACGTCGCGGCTTTGCGTCGCCGTGACGCCAATAAACATTGGAAATTGTCGGACTGGTTGGGATTCGTGGAACAGCCGTGCCGCTGTTACGGCTGCGCGGCAGCCGTGCGACGGCGTCCGCGCTCGCAACAAGCATGCCACTTCAAGTACGCTTGAACGCAAGTGCCCGTGGCGGCGGCATCTGCGGCAAACGGCAGCTTGATTCACGGCCTGTGCAACTCTATGCAGAACCGCGACAAAACACGCGGTAGATTAGAAAACTGGAAGCAAACTTTTCTACGCCGCCGCAACGCCGTCAATCGGAGGGCCGCAACCGGAAGGAGACCGTCAATGCCGGCAACCACCATCCATTTCGTCCGTCACGGAAAAGTGCATAATCCCGATCATCTGCTGTACGAGCGTCTCCCCGGATTCCACCTATCCGAACGCGGCATGCGCATGGCGAAGGCGACCGCGCGCTATCTGGCCGCAAATCCGCAGACCAACACCATTTCCGCCATCTACTCGTCGCCGTTGGAACGAACCCGCGAAACCGCCGGCGCGATTCTGGACGCGATCAATGATGTGCGCGCCTCCCGCGGCGAGGCCCCGCTCACACTCGTCTGCGACGAACGGATCATCGAAGCCGGCAACGAATTCCGCGGCAAACGCATCGGCCATGGCGAAGGCGCATTATGGAAGAACGGCAACTGGAAGCTCGTCGCCAACCTGTGGAAGCCCAGTTGGGGCGAAAGCTACCGTTCCATCGCCTCGCGCGTCCAGAATTTCGCGCTTGAACAGGTCGCGCGCCATCCCGGCGAACAAATCGTCGTCGTCAGCCACGAATCCCCGATCTGGTCGTACCGTCACATGCTGGAAACCGGCCATCCCGAACACAACATGCTGCTGCGCCACACCGCGCTCGCCTCGGTTACGTCGATTACATACGATTGCGATACACGCAAAGTGATGTCAATCACGTATGTCGACCCGGCGGCGAACGTCGAATAGGCGCACAATAGAACGCGTAGCAAAGGAGCGAATATGGCGTTTCAATTCGATAAGGCGACCATCGCAACGGTGGCGGCGATGCCTGCGGTGCGAGAGGCGGCGAAGGCCGGCGCGCAACTGGTGGCCCTGTGGCCGCTGACCGACGCGATGCGCATGGACAACGACGCGAAATATGCGGAAAACCTGCAGGTGCGCATCACGCGTGCGGCGGCGATCGTCATGACCGGCGAGGACGTGACGGTGCCGGATGCGGAATTCGTGTATGAAGGCGCCGACGAGATTCCGGGCCGCCCGCAGACGATCGTCGACGCGCTGCTCGCCGCGAACGATGCGTATGACGGGATGATGGCGTTCGGCGAGGCTGCCGGCGGCGCTGCAGTGGATGACGCCGAAAGCGTCGCCTGTGCGAAGGAAGCCGCCGCCGCATTGGGCGTCGATTGGGATGATGTCGACATCGCCGGCGTGCTTGCGGCGTTTGATGCGGTGAAGGACGCGGATATCGCCGATGCCGCCGGTGACGCCGATAACGGCGATGCCGCTGGCCCTGATGCCGCCGATGACATTGCGGCGACGCGGCTGGCATGGCGGTTCGCCGCGGCGTTGTGCGTGTGCGACGAATTGCTGCGCGATACCGCCGACGCGGATGACGCGCGTCAGGCGGCCCTGCGTGCGCTGCCGGTCGTGCTGCTGGTCAACGAGCTGCGCGAATGCTGCGCCGTACCCCGCATCTGCCTGACGGCCGACCAGCTGAACGGTCTGATCGCCGCGCGTGTCGCCGCCGCCGATACGCTGACGGCCACCGCCGAATACATCGGGCCGCTTGCCGCCGCCGAATGGAACCGCCACCGCGAAGACGTGCTGTGGGATCCCGACGAAGCCAAGAAGCGCGCCAAAGAAGAGGACGAGCGCAAAAGCAAGGAGGCGCTCGCCGCCAAATTCGCGCATGTAAAGGACGATCCGAACAAGCCGCCGGTGGAGCTGTGATCGAACCGGCTGCTGCCGGACCGATATCTCAATTGGAGCCATAACGAATTGGGCCATCTCATCCGAGATGGCCCAATTCGTTATGTGTTGTATGCGATTATGCGATTGCGTTGTGCGGCGGTGCGCGTATACGCATCGCCGCACAACGGTCAGCGGCTGATCATTGCTTGTCGTCCGGCTGCGGGTCAAACGGATTCACCGGCGGCTGCGATCCGAACTGCGGCTGCGCCATGCCCGGTTGTGCGGCGCCTGGCTGTGACATGCCTGGCTGTCCGGCCGGGGTCGGCGCGTTCTGCGGCATGCCGTTGCCGTTATACGGCGGATACGTGGTGGGCGCCGGCGTGGCGGAGGCATCGGCCGGATGCTGATATGCGGCGCCGTTCATCGGCATCGCCGAATAATCCGATGCGGCGTAATCCGTCGTGGCATACGGCGCCGCCGCATATGCCGGTGCGGCGGTCTGCGCGGAATTCTGCGAGGCATCCTGCGGGCGCGCATCAAAGCGGGCTCCTGCAGGATTCGTACGTCCCGTCATCAGCACGATGCCGGAAATCAGGAACACCAGGCTGAACACGGTGATCAGGGCCATCGGCGCCGCAACCTCCGCCAGCACGCGTTCGGCCAGATACTCCAGCTGATCGGTCGTGATGGAAATGTACGAATCCTCCAGCCGTCCGAACAGTCGGAACACCTGATCGATGATCGGCATGAACCAAATCCAGCTGATGAGCTCGGTCAGCGCATACGGGATGACCGGCAGCAGAATCCAGGCGCTTGGCTTGTTCGTATCATGCAGTCTGCGAACGCCTACGGCGATGAAGGGAATGATGCATGCCAGCATCCAGAGGGTCGACACCACGGTGTTCAACGTTGTGGAGAAGACCATGGTGACCATGTCGAGAACGATGTCGACGAGGACATACATCAGCACCGCCCACCAGAATTCGCTGCGCGACGCGCGGCCGGTGAAGGTGAGGTATTTCTGGAAGAAACGTTTGCAGGCTTCCGGGAACGGGCACTTGTAGTAAGGCTGGTCCAAAGCGGGCGCCGCCGCGGGATCGGCGCCGTAGCCGTAGGCGGCGGTGCCCTGCGGCAGCGGCGCGCCTGGCTGCTGCGCGCCATATTGCGTGCCGCCATACTGTGGTGCGCCATACTGGTCATATTGTCCGTATTGGGGCGCCGCATACTGCGGGGAACCGGCATACTGCGGTGCGCCGTATTGCGAAGTCCCATACCGCTGTCCGCCGTCATCATGGGGCGTCCCATACTGCGGCGCGGCCCCATACTGCGCGCCATGCTGCGGTTGCGCCGCATTGCCATAAGGATCGCCGTACTGCGGCGCCCCGGCAGGCTGGGGCGCGCCGTATTGCGCGTCGCCGCTTTGAGGGGCGTCATATTGCGGCGCTTCGTTGTGCGGGATCTCATGCGGGGACGCGGAATTATCGGAAGTGTTCATCTGATTCGGATCGCTCATGAAAGCTCTTTCTCGCGATTGTTCTGCATTGATATTGTCTCAAAGTTTGTGATGTTTTGCTGGGAATTTTCGCAACGACTTGTGAATGGTTCCGCAAAGATCCGCACGTCCGGTTTGCGGGGCACAATGGAGCCTATGACTGAAGCTGAAAACACCAAACCCGAACTTCCGAAGAACGTTCGCGTGCGTTTCTGCCCGTCCCCGACCGGCACGCCGCATGTGGGCATGGTCCGCACCGCACTGTTCAACTGGGCGGAAGCCCGTGCCACCGGCGGCACCTTCGTCTTCCGCATCGAAGACACCGATGCGCAGCGCGACTCCGAGGAAAGCTACAACCAGATCCTCGATGCGCTGCGTTGGCTGGGCCTGAACTGGGATGAAGGCATCGACGTCGGCGGTCCGGACGGCCCGTACCGCCAGTCCCAGCGTTCCGACATCTACAAGGATGTCGCCGCCAAGCTGCTGGAAGCCGGCTACGCCTATGAATCCTTCTCCACCCCGGCCGAAATCGAAGCCCGCAACATCGCCGCCGGCCGTCCGAAGGAATTCGGCTACGACGGCTACGACCGCGACCTGACCGAAGAGCAGAAGGCCGCCTTCCGTGCGGAAGGCCGTGAGCCCGCCCTGCGCATCCGCATGCCCGACGAGGACATCGCCTTCGACGATCTGATCCGCGGCCGCATCGAATTCAAGGCCGGCTCCGTCCCGGACTATGTGATCGTGCGTCCGAACGGCGACCCGCTGTACACGCTGACCAATCCGGTCGACGATGCGATGATGCGCGTGAACGTCGTGCTGCGCGGCGAGGATCTCCTGAGCTCCACCCCGCGTCAGATCGTGCTGTACCGTTACCTGATGGAATTGGGCATCGCCAAGGAGATGCCGGTGTTCGGCCACATGCCGTACGTGATGGGCCAAGGCAACAAGAAGCTTTCCAAGCGCGATCCGGAATCCAACCTGTTCCTGCATCGCGAGAACGGCTTCATCCGTGAAGGCCTGCTCAACTATCTGGCGCTGCTCGGTTGGTCCATCGCGCCGGACCGCGACGTGTTCTCGATGGAAGAGATGGTCGAGAAGTTCGACGTGCGTGACGTGAAGGCCAATCCGGCCCGATTCGACATCGACAAGGCCATCTCCATCAACGCCGAACATATTCGCATGCTCGAACCGCAGGATTTCCTGAACCGTTCCGTGCCGTACCTGCATCGTGACGGCGTGGTCTCCGCCGATTCCTGGGATGCGCTGACCGACCGCGAACGCGAGGTGCTGGGCGCCTCCGTCGAACTGGTGCAGCCGCGCGTGCGCCTGCTGGGCGAGGTCGCCGGCATGGTCGGCTCCCTGCTGAGCGCCGACGAATACATCGAGCCGGATGCCGATGCGCGCAAGCAGCTGAAGGATTCCGCCGGCGAAGTGCTGGACAAGGCCGTCGAGGCCCTTGAAGGCGTTTCCGAGGATGATTGGAAGACCGATTTCCTGCACGAATTGCTGAACAAGGCGCTGGTCGAGGAAGGCGGCTACAAGCCGCGTCTCGCCTTCGGTCCGGTGCGTGTGGCCATGTCGGGCCGCCGTGTCTCGCCGCCGCTGTTCGAATCGATGGAAATCGTCGGCAAGCGGATCTCCGTCGCGCGTCTGAAGGGATTGCGCGAGCATCTGTGATGCCGTGAGCCTGTGATGCGGCGTGCTGTGCGACGCGCGTCGATCTTACGTTGATTGGGTGTGAAATCGTTGGAATTGCAGCGTTTTCACACCTTGTTGCCATGTGTGGGGCGTATGCTCGCCGCGCATGTTTCGTGCGCGACACGCCGAGAGTTGCGTGATGCGGAATGCTCGCGTATATTAAACACCTGTTGCGCCAAACGGTTCACGCCGGGAAGTGCAGCGGATAATTTAGCCCCCATCGTCTAGCGGCCTAGGACTACGCCCTCTCACGGCGCCAACACCGGTTCAAATCCGGTTGGGGGTACGAAGACGCCGCAGCTGGTTTCCAGTTGCAACGCCTGTCAATTGGGATGTGGTGTAATTGGCAACACAGCTGATTCTGGTTCAGCCATTCTTGGTTCGAGTCCAGGCATCCCAGCCAATGACCCTCGCTTCGGCGAGGGTTTTTTGTTTTTCGCGCACCTGTTCCTTGGCCCTCCGTGCATGTCGCGGCTCTGTGACACTATGCGGGCAACAATCAAGAAAGCGACAGCCGGGAACGTCGATGTTGACGTTGCTTGACTGATTGCATATTGAAGGCAATGATGCAGGATCTCGCGCAAGGAGAACGCCAGGTGGAACAGCTTCAGGCACAGTCCGTCAACATGGAAAGCAAGGTATGGGATACGCCGTCGATTCGGCCGATACCAGACATGACGGCCGGCGCAAAACAGGCAGTGATCGACCTGAACGATAGAGAAGGCACGGGAAGCTGGGAATTTCTGTTCGATGCAGTGCCGGGCATTCCCATGCCGGGAGCGGCACGGCAGGATTTCGACTGCGCCCGTCTGCCGGAAGACGGCTGGACGAATGTGGCGGTGCCTTGCGAGCTCGCCATGCAGGGGTTTGACATCGAGAACAACCGGGAATACTACTATCGCAGAACGATTGCGATTCCTCGGGACTTTGCGGGCAAACGCATTTTCCTGCGCTTCGACGGCGTATACAGCGACGCCCGCTGCTGGATCGACGGCCGGTTCGTTCGCGGTCATACGGGCGGCTTCACTTCCTGGGATTGCGAGATCACGCATCTGGTCAAAGCCGGAGAGGACGCGACGCTGCTGGTGGGCGTGGCCGATCTGGAAGGAAGCGCGTCCGGCAATTACAATCCGGACGGCGGCATACAGGGAAGCCCCGCCTGGGCAAGCTATTACGCCCATCACAACATCGGCGGGATCCTACGGGATGTATCGTTATTCGCCTTGCCGAGCGTCGCGTTGGAGCGCCTGCAGATCGATACGCGATTCGACCGGAATTTCCAGGACGCCGTCCTTTCGACGCGTGTCCTGACCAGTGCGTCGGATGATGGAAGCGCGCCGTCGGCATCGCGGCTTCATATGATATTGACGGACCGGGGCGGAGACGTTGCCGCGGAAGGCTTCGCGCGAATTCCGTGCGGCCAGGCGGTTGAACTGAACGTTCCCGTCACCGCGCCGAAGCATTGGGATGCGGAACACCCGTATCTGTATACGCTGACGGTCGATGTGGAAAAGGACGGCGTTACGCTGGAAACCGTACGCAGGAAAGTGGGCTTCCGCGAACTGCATTTCGGAGGGCGTGACGGCACGGCCGCAAACAAGCTGTATGTGAACGGCAAAGAGGTGAAACTACGCGGGACCTGCCGCCATGACGTATCGCTGCGAGGCGGCCGCTCCACGACAAAAGAAGAGGATTGGGCGGAAATCCAAGCTTATAAGGAGTCGAACATCAACCATATCCGCACATCGCACTACCCGCCGTCCAGACATCTGCTGGAGGCCTGCGACGAGTTGGGCATGTATGTGGAAGAAGAGAACAGCGCCTGCTTCCAAGGTGCGAACGGATATGACATTCACGCCGGAACGGAGGATTTCGTCACGCCTTTCACGGAAATGGTGGAGCGCGACAGGAGCCATCCCTGCGTGATTCTTTGGTCGCTGGGCAATGAATCGGGTTTCGAACGTACTCCTGCTTATCGAATCGAATACGACTACATCAAAGATGTCGATCCGAGCCGGCCTGTGATTTTCAGCTATCCCGAAACGGTGGAGACGTTCCCGTTGCCGTACGACGTGTTCAGCCGGCATTACGAGCCGTGGAACGGCAGCTTGGGCGGCCCGGATATGCCGGTGCTTCACGACGAATTCGCGCACGTTCCCTGCTACGACATCGAAGAGCAGCGGCGCGATCCGAACGTGCGCAATTTCTGGGGAGCCGGCCTGAAAAAGGCCTGGGAGAACATTTTCCGCACGGACGGCGCTCTCGGCGCTGATCTGTGGGGCGGAATCGACGACGTCTTCCTGCTGCCGGAAGGCGTGAACGAACGGTGGCAGACCCATTCGGAAGGCATGGCCGCCGGCTACGGCGAATGGGGCAGCGTGTTGGACGTATACCGCCGCAGAAAACCGGAAGCGTGGCTGACAAAGAAGGCGTATTCCCCGATACGCGTGCAGGAGGACGCCGTCTGCATCGTCGGCGACCTGCTGACGGTGCCGATCGGCAACTGGTTCGACCATACTCGTTTGGATGAGATCACGCTGCAGTATCGCGTGGACGACGGCGCGACGAAAACGGCGCCGCTTCCTGCCATCGAGCCTCACGAGAACGGGCGACTTTCGGTGCAGGGCGATTGGAAACAGGCGAAATCCGTGGAGCTTGTCTTCCTGCAGGACGGGTACTGCATAGACGTTTTCCGATTGACGCTTCCCGCAGGGAGGGCGACGAACACGAAGCTGCGGCAGTGCGGCGGCGATGCCGTGCGGAAGCCGCAGCCGCCTGTGATCCATGCGCGGGCGGACGAGCTTACGGTGGAATGCCCCTCCGTCGGGGTGCGCGTACGCTTCGATGCGAAGCAGGCCCGATTGCTTGACATCTCCTGCCACGGCCAGTTGCTGGTTTCCGGCGGCGTCGACCTGCGGGCGGGCGGCATGAAGCTGCTGCCTTGGAAAACCAGTCGTCGCGTGTATACGGCGATGGAAAACGGCAAAGCGATGGTCGGACTGCACGGTCGTTACGGGGAGGCCGTGGGCGTGATGCTGCTGTTCCGTATCGCAGGGGACGGGCGGACCACGGTGGAGTACCAGATCCGCAATCCCCACCTTCCGGATGACCTGTACGAGTTGGGCTTGTCGTTTCCGCTCGCGCAGGACGCCGATCGCATACGTTGGGAGAGAAAAGGCCTGTATTCCTGGTATCCGTCGGACGAGATCGGGCGCGATAGGGGAGAGGCCTTCCGTTTCCCGGCCGAGCCCCAGCCCGCCGGCTACGGGCGCGACGTGGTGCCGACGTGGGATTGGAAGGATGACGTTTGCGACGCATTCCTCGACACCCCGGAGTCGACGGAAGCCGGCATCAATACGGCGACGCGGGATTTCCGCGCGATGCGGGAGAACATCTATCGCTATACGGTAGGCTTCGCCTCCGGGCCGGCCACGGTGACGGTGAAATCGGACGGGGACGCCGCGGCCAGGATTTCGTGCGATGAAGGAGCCATGAAGCTTATCGTCGACGGCCAGTGGTGCTATCCCGATCTGGGGTGGGGCAACGACACGGGACGCCCCGTGTATACGGCTTGGACGAGCAGCACGGGCTATGTCCGGCTGCGATTCGGAGGCGACGCCGATATGACCGAGCATTCCCGCAGCCTGTGATTGCCGCCTATGCATTCCTTGCTTTGCCGGCGTTCGGCCCCGCATTCCGTAATTCCCGCACTGCAATTACGGTTTGGGGCGGTAAGGTAGGCATATGACCGATTTGCAGCATGATTCCAATCCGGCCCACTCCGGTACTGCGCAGTCTCAGCAGAATCGCGGCGGCGGCCGCGGCGACGCCCGCCCGCTGTCCGTCTCCGCGCGTCTGGGCCGGCTGCAATTCCATCACTCCGGCAAATTCCGCGTATTGCAGCTCGCCGACATCCAGGACGGGCCCAAAGTCAGCGGCGACACCATCAAACTGATCGAAGCCGCACTCGACGCGGCCCGCCCCGATGTCGTGATCTTCACAGGCAATCAAATCGCAGGCTACGATCAGGCATACTCGTCCACATTCCGCAAGCGGCGCTGGTCGAACGGCAAAAACAAATCATCGCGCAGCACCGGCATCGGAGCCAATCCGGGCGCATCTTCGAATACCGGCCCCGGCGCGGGATCCGCGCAATCCGCGGAACGCGCCATCATCGAACATGACCGCGCGCGCGAAACCGTGCGCGCCACCATCGCGAAATTCTTGCAGCCACTGATCGCACGCGGCATCCCATGGGCGGTGACATACGGCAATCATGATTTCCAATGCGGCCTCGACAATGCCGAAATGGACGCGATCTATCGCGAATTCCCCGGTTGCTTGAATCCCGAATCGACCGCGGCGCAAATGGGGACGCCACGCACGATGCCCGGCAGCGGACTGCCGGATCAGCAGGTGTTTCCTTGCGAACCCGGCACGCTGGCGCTGCCGGTGATGGATGCCGAGCGTCGCCGCGTCGTATTGGGCTTGGCATTGTTGGATTCCGGCGATTACGCGCGTTTCGGCGGCTACGGATCGCCGTCGGCGCGAGGCATCCGATTTTTGGAAATGCTGCCCGGCGTGATGGGCGAAGGCGTGCAATCATTGGTATTCCAGCATTTGCCGCTGCCGCAATACTATGACCTGCTCAGGGAAGTGCCGTCGACGGCTGCGCGCGCGATCGAAGGATACCGCGAATTCGCGGGCCGGCATTTCGTATTGGATGACGCGCTGATTCAGCCCGGCAGTTATCTGGGGGAGGGCATCAGCTGCCCCGATGCGGACAACGGCGAGTTCGCGATTCTGCGCGGCGGCGCCTTCTTCGGCGTCGTCGCCGCGCATGATCACCGCAACGCGTTCGTCGGCACGTTGGATGGCATGATGTTGGTGGCGTCGCCGACCTGCGGTTTCGGATCGTACGGCCCGGTGCCGGAAAAGCGTGCGGCGCGCCTGTTTGAATTCGATATCCGCCATCCGTTCTCGCCGCGCACGCAGTTGCTGGAATACGGCGATCTGATTGGCAAGCCCGGCTCCCACAAGGCGTACGCGTACGGCATGACCAGCGAATCCCGTCCGGAAAGCGAAGGCATGGACCTGCTGCACAAGCCCAATTGGTGGCGTCGCCTGCTCGCCATGCTGCGCTGATATAAAAAGACCCTGCACGAAGCGGTGTGCAGGGCTTGAAGCGGGATGCGGCGGCACGCGCGCCAGCGCGGCGTCAGCACGCCGGCGTTGCGTTGCCGATCAGTGGCCGGCGGAGGCTTTGATCAGCGCGTCGGTCAGATATTTGCCGGCGGCCATGACGAGTGGGGCGTAGCGGCGGCCGGGATTGGCGCCCATTCGCCCGTTCGGGCCGGAAATGGAAATGGCGGCGATCACCTGGCCGGAAGCGTTGCGGATCGGAGCGGAGATGGAGCATACGCCCTCATCGCGCTCGTTGATGGATTCGGCCCATCCGCGCTTGCGCACGGCGGCAAGCTTGACGGCGGTGAACTTGGCGTGGCGCAATCCCTGATGCAGACGTTCGGAGTCCTCCCATGCCAGCAGGATCTGCGCGGCGGAGCCGGCCTCCATCGAAAGCATCGCGCCCACCGGAATGGAATCGCGCAGGCCGCTGGCGCGTTCGACGGCGGCGATGCATACGCGCTGGTCGCCCTGACGGCGGTAGATCTGCGCGGATTCGCCGGTGCGGTCGAGCAGCGTCTGCAGGATCGGGCCGGCGGCGGAAAGCAGTCGGTCTTCGCCTGCGGCTGCGGCAAGCTCGGCGAAACGCGAGCCAAGAACGAAACGTCCATGCTGGTCACGAACGACGAAACGGTGACGTTCCAATGCGATCGCGAGGCGGTGCGCGGTCGGGCGGGCCAGTCCTGTGGCCGCCACCAGCTGTCCGAGCGTGGCCGGACCGGATTCGAGGGCGTCGAGAATCTTCACGGTTTTGTCGAGCACGCCGACGCCGGAATGGATTTCATTGTCGTGTTCGCGTGCGCCGCCGTTCTCCTGCATGCCGGTGACCGGCTGATCGCCGTTGAGATCGTCTTCAACCGCTTCGGTGGTGTTGTTCGTATTGGAAGTCATAAGTCGCATTATTGCATCTCATATAGTGAAATGCAAAATATGCACGCCGCATAAAAGGAGTATGGCGCGTCAGCATATCTCATATACCGGCATGCGTGCCCCTCGCAATGTGGACGGAACCATAGTCTATACCTCAGCACGACGCGCAAATGTGAATGAGTAAGCGCGTGAAGACACATAATTAGGAGGTCCCGCATGGGAACGACATTGGCCGAGAAGGTCTGGGCCGATCATCTGGTACGCAAGGGTGGTGATGGGGCGCCCGATCTGCTGTACATCGATCTGATGCTGATGCATGAAGTCACCAGCCCGCAGGCGTTCGAAGGCCTGCGCCTGGCCGGTCGCAAGCCGCGTCATCTTGATCAGCTGATCGCCACCGAAGACCACAACACGCCTACCGTCAACATCGATTGCGCGAATCCGGATAAGACGTCCGCACTGCAGCTGACCACGCTGGAACGCAATTGCAAGGAATTCGGCGTGCGCCTGCATGCGCTTGGCGACGCGGATCAGGGCATCGTCCACGCCTTCGCGCCTGTGCTGGGCCTGACGCAGCCCGGCATGACCATTGTCTGCGGCGATTCGCACACGTCCACGCATGGCGCGTTCGGCGCGCTCGCTTTCGGCATCGGCACTTCCGAAGTCGAGCATGTGATGGCGACGCAGACGCTCAGTCTGAAGCCGTTCAAGACGATGGCCGTCGACATTGAGGGCGAGCTGCCGGCCGGCGTCACCGCGAAGGACATCATTCTGGCGATCATCGCCAAGATCGGCACGGGCGGCGGCCAGGGCCATGTCATTGAGTATCGCGGCGAAGCCATTCGCAAGCTTTCGATGGACGCGCGCATGACGATCTGCAATATGTCGATCGAGGCCGGCGCGCGCGCCGGCATGATCGCGCCGGATGAGACGACGTTCGAATATCTGAAGGGCCGCCCGCATGCGCCGGAAGGCGAGATGTGGGATAAGGCGGTCGAATATTGGAAGACGCTGAAGACCGATGACGACGCCGTTTTCGATAAGGAAGTGACGTTGAACGCCGCCGATCTGGAGCCGTATGTCACCTGGGGCACGAATCCGGGCCAGGGCGCTCCGATTTCCGCCTGCGTGCCGGACCCGGCTTCGATCGCCGATGAGACGAAGCGCGTCGCCGCCGAGCATGCGCTCGAATATATGGGCCTTGAAGCGGGCACGCCGATCAAGGACATTCCTGTTGACACAGTGTTCATCGGATCGTGCACGAACGGCCGCATCGAAGACCTGCGCGCAGCCGCCGCGATCATGAAGGGCCGCCATAAGGCGGAATCCATTCACCGCGTGCTGGTCGTGCCGGCATCCTCCCGCATCCGCCTGCAGGCCGAGCGTGAAGGGCTTGACAGGATCTTCAAGGATTTCGGCGCGGAATGGCGTAACGCCGGCTGCTCGATGTGCCTGGGCATGAATCCGGACAAGTTGGTGCCTGGCGAACGTTCCGTCTCCACTTCGAACCGTAATTTCGAAGGCCGTCAGGGCAAGGGATCCCGCACTCATCTGGCGTCGCCGGCGGTGGCCGCGGCGACGGCAATCCGCGGCACCATCAGCTCCCCGGCCGATCTGTAAACGAAACACGCCATAAGAGCCATACAAAAGCCGTATAAAAGGATTTGCCTACGATGGAAAAACTCACCACACTCACCGGAACCGGCGTACCGCTCCGCCGTTCCAATGTCGACACCGACCAGATCATTCCCGCCGTCTTCCTGAAGCGCGTCACCAAAACCGGCTTCGAAGACGCCCTGTTCTATGCATGGCGACGCGATCCCGATTTCGTGTTGAACCGCCCGGAATACGCGGACGGCAAGATTCTGGTGGCCGGCCCCGATTTCGGCATCGGATCCTCCCGCGAACATGCCGTGTGGGCGCTGCGCGACTACGGTTTCCGCGTCGTCATCGCCCCGCGTTTCGCCGACATCTTCTACGGCAACACCGCCAAGAATGGTGTGCTGGCCGCGATCATGCCGCAGGAGTCCGTCGAACTGCTGTGGAAGCTGCTTGAAGAGGAGCCGGGCATTCAGATGACGGTCGATCTGGAAGCGCGCACCGTCACCTGCGGCGACGTGACGCTGCCGTTCGAAGTCAGCGACTATGTGCGCTGGCGTCTGATGAACGGTTACGACGACATCGACCTGACGCTGCAGCATGAGGACGATATCGCCGCCTACGAGCGTATGCGTGCCGAGCGTTTCCCGTTCAAGCCGAAGACCATTCCGGCGAAGCATCTGCCGGAGGAGAAGGTCGAATCCGCCCGCGAACCGGAATCGGATGATTGGAGCGGCCCGATCGGCGGTCGCTGATCGCGCTGTGGACTGCCTTTTGATGCCGGTGGCCGCGAAACGCCGTTTTCGCGGTCGCCAGCGCTGAAACGGCGTTTTCAAACGTGGCCGTATCCGTCAACGACGACGTGATTCAATCCGAATCGGTCGGCAGCGCAATGTGATGCCGCTCATCCGATCCATCATCAAAAGCGGAACGTCGCAGAAGCGTCAAACGTCGCCGATGCCTTATTCCCGATGTGCACGTGTCCCATTCCCGTTTTTTGCACAGGCCCTATTCCTTGATTTGCAAAATTCCGCTGGTAAACGGGCGTGTAGACCGCGGCATCGTCCAAATGTGCCATTTATGACGAGGCCACTACGCAAAAATGGACGTTTGGAGTGGTTTTTGCGTCCACTTTTGCGTGGTGGCTTCGTTCAAGATGGCATTTTTGGACGGAACCGCGGTCAGACCACGATTGTCCTTCCACAGGCTTGAATGGGTGCGATGAAGCAGGACTGGCCGGGCTGCCGGAATGGGCGAATTGCAGCATGGTCGGCTGGAACAAGGCCAGGCCGGGGAACGGCGTAATGGGCAAGCTGGGGCAAGGCTTGGCCGGGGAACGTCGGAAGAGGCGGACTACTTCGTGGCCCACCGTTCCAGCGCGTCCCCGTCCTCGCGATGGGCGGCATGCAGGCTGATCGAGGCGATGCCGTTCATCACGAACAACGGCATGACGACGCGTTCGATGCCATGCGGTTCGCGCCAGATCGAAGTGCGGCGCTGCACGCTCTGCACGCGTTGGCGTCTCGTGAACAGCGTATAGAACGACCATCCGGAAGTGCCGGTAACGGCGATGCGATGCGACAGCGCACTCGCCGCGCCGTCCAGCAGCTCGTAGCCTTCCGCCCGCGACTTGCATACGCGCATGGCCGGCCAGAAAACCGCGATGATCAGTTCGATGATCAGCGTCCACCATGGGAGGCCTGCGAACAGCGCCGCAATGATCGTGGCCGCGACGATGCCGCCTTCGACCATCAGCGGCGCAAACAGATAATAACGAAGCAGACCCCGCCCGGTATGCCTTATATGAGGACTCCGCATACCCCATTCCGGCAGCACCTCCTGCAAAACCGCGTATACGCGACGGTCGCCGATCACCGGCAGAATATTCGAACGGCTGGCGTCTCCGCTGTTTTCGCCGCCCGGCATCGATCCCAGACCGACCTGCACGGAACACACATGCAGCGCGCGACGCAGGATATTGGCGCGAATCGCAACGCTTTGCACGCGGCTGACCGGAATCGTCGTTGTGCGACGCGTCAGCAGGCCGCGCGTAATCAGCAGGTCGTCGCCTTGCCGGCGGATTTCAAAACCGTAAAAACGCAGCAGCGACGATACGATGCTGACGGCGGCCACAATCAGCAGCATCGTCGCGACCAGCGCGAAAATTGCGGGCAATCCGGACATGACCAGGTGATTAAGAGAATCGCCGGCAGCCTGCGACCATTGCTTCGGCGCGGCCTCTTCCGCCTGCTGCAGGAAACCCAATACCGCAAGGACCGCGGCGAACACGCCCAGATCGGTGATCGCAAACAGGATGATGTCGGCGAAGGATGCGCGGAATACCAGTTTTGCGGCGTCATCGGACGTGGCGTCGGGCGCGGTGTCCGTCGCTGATTCCCGCGGCGCGGACGAAATATCAATCGCGGGCGCGGCATCCGATGCGCCTTGCACAGGCGAGGACTGCTGCGCGAGGCGGCGTCGCCTTTCCAATTCCTGCTGCAGGGCGGCCGGCACGGCGTTCAGAATGATGTTCGCGTCGGCGACGCCGCCGGCGGATACCGTCAACGAGATCACATCGAAGACGCGCAAATATACGGGACTGGTCGAATCGATGGCATGCATGTGGGCGTATCCGATGGTGCGGCGCTGCCGGAAGAACAGACCGGTCGTGAAGGTCAGGCCGTCGCCGTCAAGCCGGTAGCGCGTGGTCAGCCACTTTATCACCGGCTGCATGATCACTGCGGCGATGATGATGACGGCCAGCAATGTCAGCGCCCATGACGGAACGTCGCTATTGTCGCGAATCGCGGCGAAGACCAGGGCCCATGACAGGGCGACGCCGACCAACGCTTTCACCGACTCCACCAAGGTGACGACCATGCCGGCGGGATGCGGACGACGCCATTGCGTGTCAGTTGCGGGGATGTTTGCTGTGGGGATGTTTGCTGTGGGATCGCTGTGCGTGAGGTGTCCCGTCATAGGTCTTCCTTCGCTTCGGCGACGCGAGCGGCGATCGCCGCCACCACCTGTTCGGCTTCGGCGGTATCCAACGCTTCGATCTCATGCTCGCCGACCGCCGTATGCACGACCACGCCGGTCAAGCCGAAATGCCGCAGCACCGGTCCTTGTTTCGTGTCGACATGCTGCACGCGGTTGAACGGAATCGTCGTGCCGGTGCGGAACATCCAGCCTTTGCGGATATGCAGGCAGCGTCGGCCGATCGCAAAACGGTTGAACGCATACGCATACTTCGTCTGCAACGGCTGCGTGGCGCAGTCCGCGACGGCCGCCGCCGCGATCAGCGCGATCACGAGTCCCTGCGCGAAGCCCCACCAGTCGCAGGCCATGCAGATCAGTGCGGCGGCGGCGCATCCGGCCAGCACGCAGGCGGTGGCGATCGCCTGATTCACCATCCACACGCTGCGCACGCGTTCCGGCAATGGCCGCCACTGCAGACCTTCGTCGTCGGACATGGGTTTTCCTTTCATAAGGCGTCATCGCGTCATCGCCGCTTCGCTGCGTGATCCGTTTGTGTCTCGCGGCCGTGTGGCGCATGCGTGTTACGTATCCGCGTCGCATCCACGTATCCGCGTGCTGCGTGCACGGTTCCGATTGTAGCGTGCGGAGCCTTTCGGGAGGCTGATTTCGGCAATGGTCACGGTGGCGGTCACGGTGGCGGTGTTGATGTTTGGGCGGTGGCGACGGTTTGGGATGATGTCGGTTTGGGACGATGTCGGTTGGGACAGCGGCGACGGTTTGGGCGGTGGCGTCGATGCTTTTCTGAAACGGCGTCGTTCGGGGTGTCGGGCGGACGGGCTATCTAGATACTGGCTGATAGGGTGGTAGGCAACGCGTACTACCGATTGGGAGAACAGATGAGTCAGGAATTCGAGCCGTTCTACGACGTCAATCGCACATATGAGGACAATTATTCGCACGGCCCGTTCGGCGCGTTCGCGCAGGCGCTCGCCGGCGAGGCCGGCAAGGACGCTGCCGTGGCGGGGGAGAAGTTCCTCGGATTCGACGTGGACCTGCCGTTCGGCATTCCCGCGGGCCCGCTGCTCAACTCCAAATACACCACCGCGGCATTCCGCATGGGCTTCGACCTGGCCGTGTATAAAACCGTGCGCTCGCGTGCGTGGGGCTGCAATGCGTTCCCGAACGTGCTTGCCGTGCATCCGCGCAGCGCCGACGGCTCGCTGACTCCCGGCAGCGCCGAACTCGACGAAGGCGTGCTGGCCGACACCAATTACGAACAGCCGGTCTCCATTTCGAATTCCTTCGGCGTGCCCTCGCGCGACCCCGACGAATGGCAGCCTGACATGCGCGACGCCATCGCCCAGGCCGGCCCCGGCCAGCTGCTGGTCCCCAGCTTCCAAGGCTCCCGTGTGGAAGGCATGAGCGAAGACGACTACATCGCCGACCACGTCACCACCGCGCGACTGGTATGCGAAACCGGCGGACAGCTCATGGAAATGAACACCAGCTGCCCGAACGAAGGGCACAACCGTCTGCTGTGCCACGATCCGCAACTGGTCGGGCGCATCACCGAAGCCGTGAAGAACGAGATCGGCGACCGTCCGCTGATCGTCAAACTCGCTTACATCCCGTCCGACGAGGCGCTGGAGACCATGGTGCGTGAAACCGCCGCGCGCGGCACCGTGCAGGGCTTCGCCACCATCAACACGATTTCCGCCAGGCTCGTCGATAGGAACGGCGATCAGGCGTTGCCGGGAGCGGGCCGCGACCGCAGCGGCGTATGCGGCGAGGCCATCCGCGGCGCCGGCCTTGACATGGTCCGTCGTTTGGCGGCGGTGCGCGAAAAGCTCGGTCTCGACTTCGCCATCGTCGGCGTCGGCGGCGTCGTCAAGCCCGCCGATTACCGCGCGTATCGCGAAATCGGCGCGGATGCCGTGATGTCGGCGACCGGCGCGATGTGGGATGCCTATTTGGCTCAGCGCATTAAAGCGGAACGCTGAAAGCATCAAGTGTTCACGAGGTCACTACAACCCTTGTGGCACTATGGTGCGTAGCGCAATCCACTGCAGGCAGAAAGCCGTGGTATGCCGGGTGTCCCCAGGGAATCGCAGAAGGCAGGCCCGGTACGGAGTAAGTGAAAGAGGTAAGTGTGGCTGAACACAACGAGGATGTGCTGCACGTCGTCGGAGGCAAACCGTTGAACGGCACCATCAAGGTGCGCGGCGCGAAGAATTTCGTCAGCAAGGCCATGGTCGCGGCACTGCTTGCGCCCGGCGTCAGCGTATTGAAGAACGTGCCCGAAATCCGTGACGTGCATGTCGTATCCGACCTGCTTCGTCTGCACGGCGTGAACGTCGACGTCGACGGGGACAAGGGCGTCGTCACCATCGACGCGACCAACGTGCAGCTCGCCGACGTCGCCGATGTGGATACGCTGTCGGGCTCGTCGCGCATTCCGATCCTGTTCTCCGGCCCGCTGCTGCACCGACTCGGCGAAGCGTTCATTCCGGCGCTCGGCGGATGCAACATCGGCGGCCGCCCGATCGACTTCCATCTGGAAACGCTGCGTAAGCTCGGCGCCAACGTCGACAAGGAACACAAGGACGGCATCCACATCACCGCGCCGAACGGCCTGAAGGGCGCGAAGATCCATCTGCCGTACCCGTCCGTCGGCGCCACCGAGCAGACGCTGCTGGCCGCCGTGCTGGCCGACGGCAAAACCGAACTTTCCGGCGCCGCGACCGAGCCGGAAATCATGGACCTGGTCGCCGTACTGCAGAAGATGGGCGCCATCATCTCCGTCGACGTCGACCGCACCTTCCGCATCGAAGGCGTCAAGGAGCTCAAGGGCTACACGCACACGTCGCTGACCGACCGCATCGAAGCCGCCTCATGGGCTTCGGCGGCGCTCGCCACGCATGGCGACATCTTCGTCAAGGGCGCCACCCAGCCGGAAATGATGACCTTCCTCAACGTGTTCCGCAAGATCGGCGGCGAATTCGACATCACCGACAAGGGCATTCGCTTCTGGCATCCGGGCGGCGACCTGAAGCCGGTCGCCATCGAAACCGACGTGCATCCGGGATTCATGACCGATTGGCAGCAGCCGCTCGTCGTGGCGCTGACGCAGGCCAAGGGCCTGTCCATCGTGCACGAAACCGTGTATGAGAACCGTTTCGGCTTCACCAAGCCGCTGGTGCAGATGGGCGCGACCGTGCAGCTGTACCGCGAATGCCTGGGCTCCCTGCCGTGCCGTTTCCAGCAGCGCAACTACAAGCACTCCGCCGTCATCTTCGGTCCGACCCCGCTGACCGGCCGGGATATCGACGTGCCGGATCTGCGCGGTGGCTTCAGCCATCTGATCGCGGCTCTGGCCGCCGAAGGCCCGTCCAACGTGCGTGGCATTTCGCTGATCGACCGCGGCTACGCCGACTTCCGCGGCAAACTCGCCGCCCTTGGCGCGGAATTCGAGTAGATTCGGCCACGGGCGGCGTCCCGTCGAATGACGCCCGGACGTTGCCGGCGTGGCGTCCAAGGCCGGGCATCGGCGTTCGTCGGCGGTGCCGCTTCGCCGGCGGCGCTGCGGCCGGTCCGATATCGAACGGACCGGCCTACGACGTCATGGTGCTCATGCTGCATGGGCGACGGTGGTTTCGGCGGTTCCGTCGAAATCTCGGAACAGGGGAGCCGAGGCGGCGGCGATCGCCGCCAGTGCCACGCCTGTGCCGATCAGCACCCATTGCGGGGCCGTCGCGTCATACAGCCAGCCGTAGGCGAGCTGCCCCAACGGCGTCATGCACATGGACAGACTGCCCACCAGCGCCATGACCTTGCCGGTCATCGCCTCGGGAGTGCGTGATTGGATCGCCGGTATGGTGATGATGTTGCAGATGCTGCATGCGAAACTCATGGCGCAGCTGGAAACGGTCAGGACCAGCAACGATGCGGATCTGTCCATGGGCAGCATGAAGGCGAACCCTGCGGGGACGATCGCCGCGCCAAGCGCGACCAGCGAGACGGGCAGACGGTCGATGGTCAGTCTGGCGATCATCAATGTCGCAATGAATGCGCCGGCCAATGCCGCGACGCCGATGGCGCCGTCCGCGATGCCGTAGGCCGTCGCGTCGAATCGCAGCACCGTGCGCACGAGGTACGGCAACCCCACCGACAGGTAGGCGAGGAAGAAGTTCAAGGCGGAGGCGAGCAGCATCAGTTTGAAGATGGATGGACGGTCGTGGGTGAGGAACCGTGCGGCGTCGCGGATGTCCTCAAGCGGGGTCGGCATGGTCGCCGCTTCCTGCCGGCGTGGGGATTCGAGCCGGATGAAGGATTCCATAAGGGCGGTGCAGTAGAAGCAGATGACGGAGACCGTCAGCATCGGGACCAGGCCGAACGATACGTAGAGCACACCGCCGATGAAGCTCGGCAGCAGTCCCGACAGCTGTTGGACCTGCGAGCTGACGGCCATGCCGCGTCGCAGCGTCTCCTCGCCGTGTTCGCGCAGCATCTGCGGCATCGCCGCCTGGACGGTCAGCGTTTCGAACGCGCCGAGTACGGACAGGCCGATGACAAGCGCCGCCGTGACGGCAAGATTGAACCCTTCGTCGTGTGCGAGCCAAAGGACGGCGAGCAGTATGAGCGTGCCGGAGGCCGCGTCGAGGGCGACCATCAGGCTGCGGCGGTTGACGCGGTCGGCCGCCACGCCGCCGAACGGCGACATGATGACGGTCGGCACGATGGATGCGGCCAGCAGGGAGGCGAACAGCGTCGCCGAGCCGGTGGCGTCCAGCACCCACATGGATACGGCGAAGCGCAGCGTCATGTTGCCGAACAGGGAGATGGCCTGACCGGCGATGAGCAGGATGAAGTCGCGGCTGGAAAGGGGGCTGCGGCCGGGTCGCGGTCGGATGGCGGTCATTGTCTTGTCACCTCCATGTCGCTTTTGCCGTCTGCGTTGCCCGCATCGTCGCCCTCGTCGGGGAGCGCGGTGATATGGGTGATGCCGTCGATCAGCAGCGTGCACAGTTCGTCGTCGAAGATCGGCACGTCTATGGCGTTCAGCATGGTCGCCACACAAGTGACCCGGTTCCGTATGGCGTTGGCGTCGAGTCGTTGGAACGGGCTGATGAGCCAGAAGTTGATGAGCAGGGACAGCAGTTCCGCCGCTTCGTGCGGATATGGGGTGGGGATGGAGCCGTCTGCTATGCCCTCCCGGATCAGTGGCTCAAGGCGTTGCGGCAGCGATTGCGACCAGAATGCGATGTTCGCCATCATGATCTTCGCGTCGTCGAGGGACGGCAGGGCCGCCTTGTTGACGTCGAGATGGTCGGTGTTCGTCAGGGAGCGTCGGACCATGAGACGGTATTTTTCCAGCGCGTTGAGGTCCGTGCGGCGCAGGATGTCGTCGAGTTGGCGCCACTGCCATGCGTTGTCTTCGTCGGTGAGCGCGTCGAGGAGCTCCTCCTTGGAGGAGAAATGATGGTAGATCGCGCCTTTGCTGAGGTCGCCGAGCTCGTCGACGATGTTTTGGATGGACGTGTGGTCGTAGCCTTTGGCGGCGAACAGTTTTTTGGCCGCCTGCA
This sequence comes from Bifidobacterium sp. LH_449, assembly GCF_056356755.1. Lineage (NCBI taxonomy): Bacteria > Bacillati > Actinomycetota > Actinomycetes > Bifidobacteriales > Bifidobacteriaceae > Bifidobacterium > Bifidobacterium sp. LH_449. The sequence continues at coordinate 21,432 of NZ_JBKEUV010000013.1, read as the reverse complement.
GGATGCGGCGTCGCGTCTCCTCCGGTTTGGTGTTGCGTGCCATGCCTTCGTTCCCTTCGTGACGAGGCCGCCGGATGATGTGCCGGTGCGGGATTATGCGGTCTCTTATCCGATATTTTACATACCGACGGTCGGTATGTAAAATTGCGCGACGCGGACGGCGCCGACGACGATGCGGTTGACGGTGCTCTGAAGGGATATGGCCGGGATTCGTTCGCCGGTTGCGGCACAATGGTGGGCATGGCATCCAAAGGAAAACCGTCGCCGCGTTCCGCGGTCAAGCCGTTGGGCGACGCACAGGTCGCGCGTCTCGCGGCCAGGCACAAGCTCGTCGATCCGACCCATTACTACCCGACCGGTCCGCGCACGCCCAACACCGCTGAAATCAACGCGCAGAACCCGAAGGCCACCGAACGGCTGCTCGCCGGAGTCTCGCTGGTGTTCCGCGCAAGCTGCAAGACCAAGGCGTGGGGATTGGACAACATCCCCGAAACCGGCCCGTTCATCACCGCCGCCACGCATGTGACGATGTTCGACGTGTTCGTGCCGATGATGAGCCTGTTCCACATGGGCCGCCGCCCGCGCTACATGGCCAAGGCCGAAATGGCGCGTTGGCCGCTGATCGGCAAATGGTTCCGGCTGGTCGGCATGCAGCCGGTGGAACGTCGCAGCGGTCAGGCGAAAACCATTGAAGAGACGTCCATCAACATCATCACGTCCGGGCGTCCGCTCACCGTATGGCCCGAAGGCACCGTCACGCGCGATCCGCAGAAATGGCCGATGAGCATGAAGAACGGCGTCGGCGTCATCGCGTTGGAGTCGTCGCGCCGCCTCGGCCATCAGGTGCCGCTGTATTGCGCGGTCACCTGGGGCGCCGCCAGCATCAATCATTGGTGGCCGTGGCCCCGCAAGAACGTCGTCATGTGCTACGACACGCGCCTCGACTATTCCGACCTGCTTGAAGACATGGACTCGTGGGGCGACGAGCCGCCGGCCGAGCTGGCCAACGAGCTGACCCGCCGCATCCGTGTGCGGATGAGCGCCGTCATGGAGGAGATCCGCGGCGAAAAGATGCCCGAAGGCGGATATTGGAACTACCGCACGATGAGCCGCGTGAAGGACGACGCGCATATCGATGGCTGATGCGCCGGCAAATCTCGGGCAAGTCGCGCCCGGGAAATGCCTTGCGCGCGGTAGCATAGGCAGATATGCCCGATGACGGCACAATACAGGCGCGCCGCAAGAGCGCATCACAGGCAAAAGCGGTACGCGGGCGGGCGGCGCAGATGAAGGAGACGCAGACAGTATGACGAATATCACGGTATTGGGCGCTGGAGCATGGGGCACGGCATTCGGCCAGGTGCTGGCCGACGCCGGCAATGATGTGACGATGTGGGCGATCGAGCCTGAAATCGTGGAAGGCATCCGCGACCATCATCACAACGGCGTGCGCCTGCCAAGCGTCGACCGTCTGCCCGACAACATGACCGCGACCGGCGACCGCGCCGAAGCCGTGCGCGACGCCGACATCGTCATCGTCGCCATCGCCGCGCAATTCGCCCGCGTCGCGTTGGAGGAGTTCAAGGGCCTCATCCCCGAAACCGCGCTTGTCGCCAGCCTGATGAAAGGCATCGAACGCACCACCGGCAAACGTATGGACGAAGTCGTCACCGAAACGCTCGGCCTCGAAGCCGACCGTTTCGCCGCGATCTCCGGCCCGAACCTGAGCAAGGAGATCGCGGCCCGCGAACCCGCCGCAACCGTCGTCGCCTGCGAGAACATCGACAATGCGCGCATCATCGCGCACGCCTGCACCACCGATTACTTCAAGGCGTTCGTCACCACCGACGTCATCGGACTGGAGATGTGCGGCTCGCTGAAGAACGTCGTCGCGCTCGCCGTCGGCATGGCCCGCGGCGCAGGCTACGGCGAGAACACGGCCGCGATGATCGAAACGCGCGGCCTGGCCGAACTGACCGCCTTGGGCGAGGCCGCCGGCGCGAATCCGAAAACCTTCTCCGGACTTGCGGGCGTGGGCGATCTGATCGCCACCTGCGGCTCGCCGCTGAGCCGCAACTACACCTTCGGCTCGAACCTGGGCAAGGGCATGAGCGTCGAGGAAGCCACGAAGGTGAGCAACGGCGTGGCCGAAGGCGTGCCGACCACCGATGCGGTCGTCGCGCTCGGCAGGCAGTACGGCGTGCCGACGCCGCTGGCCACGGCGATGAGCCATGTGCTGTCCGACGGCATTTCGTGCGCGCAGATGCTCGCCGAACTCTTCGACGACGGCGTGAGCGAAGAGTAGGAGAGCACACGCGAAACGCAACGTTCGCGCGTGCCGATGCGGTTTTGCATACGATGCCGCATGCCGTGTCGCATATTGCGTGAAAATCTGTGAGGAAACGATGCTCCGCGGCCGGTCCGATCCGACCGCGGAGTATTGTTTTTCACGGCAATGAAGGGCTTATCGAGGAGCGTAAAGAGAGCATGACGAAGAAGCGCATTGTGGTGATGTACGGCGGCAAGGCCGACGAGCATTCGATTTCCTGCATTTCCGCCGCCGGTGTGCTGCGTGCGATGGATATGGACCGTTTCGAGCCGATCCCGGTGGGCATCACCAAGGAGGGCCAGTGGATCGTCGGCGGTGAGGATCCGCGCGGATGGAATCTTTCCGACGGTCTGCCGGTCGTCGGGAAAACCGCCGGCGCGCGCGACGTCGTGCTTGACGTCGCCAAGGGCGGCGACGGCTTCTTCGCCCGCGAGGAGGACGGCACGCTGGCTTCCCTCGGCCACGTCGACGCCGTATTGCCGGTCCTGCACGGCCCGTACGGCGAGGACGGCACGATTCAGGGCCTGTTCGAGATGATGGGAGTCCCGTACGTCGGTTGCGGCGTGCTCGCTTCCGCCGCCTGCATGGACAAGCATTATACGAAGGTGCTGCTGGCCGCCGCCGGCATCGCCGTCGCACCCGGCATCACGGTCGACGCGCGTTCGTATGACAAGGCCGGCGAATTCGCGGCGAACGCCGACGAATTGGCGAAGCTGGTCGCCGAAGCCGGATTGGAATACCCGCTGTTCGTCAAGCCTTCCCGCGCCGGCTCCAGCTTCGGCGTGACGAAGGTGGAATCCAGGGATCCCGCGGCGCTGGCCGCCGCCGTGTTCGAGGCGAGCCATCATGATTGGCGCATTCTGATCGAACAGGGCATCGACGCGCGCGAAGTCGAATGCGCCGTGCTGTGCCCGAAGGCCGGCGACGAGCCGAAGGCCAGCTGGCCGGGGGAGATCGTGCTCGACCGTCGCGCTGAGGAGGACCAGTTCTACGATTTCGACAGCAAGTACATGGACGCTTCCGCCAGCCATGTGGAAGTGCCGGCGAACTTGCCGGCAGACATGCTGCAGCGCGTGCGCGAAACCGCGGTGAAGGCCTTCAAGGCGGTTGACGCCGCCGGCCTGAGCCGCGTCGATTCCTTCGTGACCGCCGACGGCCGCGTGATGATCAACGAGATCAACACGATGCCGGGCTTCACGCCGATCTCCATGTACCCGAAGGCCTGGGAGGCGACGGGCCTGAACTACACCGATCTGATCACCACGCTGATCGATGGCGTACTGGCCTGATGCCGATCGTGCATCGTCGCTGATCATGCGGTCGCGATGATCGTTCGCGACAAACGTCGCCGATTGGCCATGCGGGTTGGTTTCACGTGAAACCAACCCGTTTTTCATATCAAATAATTGACGGATTCCGATGATGTGAAAAAGTGGAATCGCATGATTCCGCGTTGATATGCGCAGTTCATCAAGTCTTCATCAAATACCGTCAAAGTACATGCGGAATTCATGCAAAGGCTGACGGCGCTTCAATTTCAGGGTCTACTTTTTCTTCCGGCGGCGGGATGAGCTCCCGCACACGAGGAAAAGGGAAAGGAAATTCCTGAAATGAAATTGCGTAAGATTGCAGCCGGCCTGCTCGCCGTTTCGACGTTGCTTTCCGTTGCGGCCTGCGGCTCCAGTAATGCTTCCGCTTCCGATGACGCCGGCGATTCCGGCAAGAGCGTGGAAGTCGATTCCAAGTCCGCTTCCGCGACCTCCCTTGAGGATTTCGGCACCATGGACGACCTGGTCGCCGCCGCCGAAGAGGAAGGCCAGCTGAACGTCATCGCGCTGCCGCACGACTGGTCCAACTGGGGCGAGGTCATCGAAACCTTCAAGGAAAAGTATCCGGACATCACCGTCAACGAAATCAATCCGAACGCCTCCTCCAAGGAGGAGATCGACGCCGCCAAGACCAATCAGGGCACTGACGCGGCGCCTGACGTCTTCGACACCGGTCTGGCCGTCGCCTCGACCAGCACGGACTATTTCGCGCCGTACAAGGTGCAGGCCTGGGATTCGATCCCGGACGAGCTCAAGGATGCGGACGGCCTGTATTACGCCGATTACACCGGCATCATGGCGATCGGCTGGAACAAGGACAAGTACGGCGACATCGACGGCATCGACGACCTGCTCGATCCGAAATTCGCCGGCACCGTCGCCGTCAACGGCAAGCCCGCCGAAGCGGGCGCCGCGTTCAACGGCTATCTGATGGTCAATCAGCTTGCCGGCGGCGACATCAACGATCTGCAGCCCGGCCTTGACTTCTTCAAGAAGCTCAAGGACGCCGGCAACCTGACCCAGGTGGACGTGACCAACGGCACCATCGATTCCGGCCAGACCGGCGTGGTGTTCGACTGGACCTACAATCAGGCCTCCTATCAGGCTTCCCTGAAGGAAAAGGGCGTCAACTGGGAATACAAGACCTTCAAGGACGCCCAGGTCGTGAGCTACTACAACCAGGCCATCAACAAGGACGCCCCGCATCCGGCGGCCGCACGCCTGTGGATGGAATACCTGTACAGCCCCGAAGCGCAGAACCTGTGGCTTAGGGGAGGCTCCAACCCGGTGCTGCTCGATTCGATGATCGAAGACGGCACCGTCGACCAGGACATTCTGGCCGACGCCGACCGCCTTGACGGCGATCCGATCACCTACGACAACGACGATTCCACCCGCATCACCGAATGGCTGCAGGAGAACTGGGACGCCACGATCGGCAACTGACCCCTGCGGCATGCGTCCAAAACGCCAGACCGCGGTCCCCGCAGGCCGGACACGGCAAAGCCGTAACGATTCCCCTGAACGGACCGACGCAACGGGCCGGACGCAGCCGTGACATCGTGAACGCAAGGCCGGGAACCGGGAAACCGGCTTCCGGCCTTGCGCAACAGAAAAGAACCTATCGCCATGACAGCTGCAATCACCAATTCCATGCCGGTGCATGGCGGCGCCAATCCCATCGCCGCAACCTACGCGAAACATCGCAAGGAAATCGGCACATTCGGCATCGCCATCCCCTTCTTCGCATACAGCGCCTGCTTCCTGCTCGCGCCCACGCTTATCGTCATCGTCGGCGCATTCCGATCGGCCGACGGCTCCTTCACCATCGACAATTTCCGTCGTCTGCTCGAACCGAACACGATCTCCGCATTCGCGACATCGATCCTCGTCTCACTGGCCTCCGCCGCAATCGGCGCGGTCGTCGGCGGGCTCGCCGCCTATTCGCTGGTCATCGGCGCAAAACCGGACGGCCTGCTTCGCCGCATCGTCTCCGCCGTCTCATCAGTGCTCGCGCAATTCGGCGGCGTCATGCTCGCCTTCGCCTTCATCGCCACCATCGGCATCAACGGCATCGGCACAATGCTCATCCAACAGCTCACCGGATACGTGGTCAATCCGAACTGGCTGAGCTCGCTGCCCGGCCTGATCACCGTCTACTGCTATTTCCAGATTCCGCTGATGATCATCATCTTCCTGCCGGCCGTCGATTCGATCCGCCCGCAATGGCGTGAGGCCGCCGAAAGCCTCGGCTGCAACACCTGGCAGTATTGGACGCGCGTCGCAGGGCCGATCCTTGCACCGCGCTTCATCTCCGCGTTCCTGCTGCTGTTCGCCAGCGCCTTCTCCGCATACGCGACCGCCGCGGCGCTGTTCTCCCAACGCTCCATCCTGGTGCCGCTGATGATTCAAGGCGCCATGCGCAACGAAATGGATCCGAACCAGCAAGGCTTCGCACAAGTGCTGGCCTTCGCGATGATCATCGTCGTGGCGGCGGTGATGATGCTGAGCCATGCCGTGGAAAAGAGGGCCGGACGATGGCAGTGAGGAAAACCGAAACGGTTATGGCCGCCGCGGCCGATACGGCTGCCGCATCCGCGACCGCCGCAAAACCGCCGCAACTGCGCGCGCTGCGCGTACGCCGGCAGCGCGTCATCAAAACCGTCGTGCTGACGGTGACGCTCGCATTCCTGCTCATCCCATTGCTTGCGATGCTGCTGTTCACCGTGCGTCACCCGCTGTCGGGCCAGTGGAGCCTCGACGCGTGGACGGCGATCTTCACCGGCAACGGCGAATCCTTGGGCGCCGACCTGACCGTGCTGTGGAGCGGGCTCGGCTCGTCGCTCGGACTGTGCGCGGTCACCGTCGTGCTGATGCTGCTGCTGATGGTGCCGACGATGACCATCATCCACATCCGCTCCAAAAAACTCGAACGCGCCATCGAATGGGTGGCGACCCTGCCTCTGACCATCCCCGCCATCGTGCTCGTCGTCGGACTCGGACCGATCTACCGCTGGCTGAGCGCCGACGTGTTCGACACCGATCCGATCTGGCTGTGCTTCGCCTACGTGGTATTGGTCATGCCGTTCGCTTTCCGCGCGCTTGCGGTGGGATTGAACTCCATCGACGTGAAGACGCTGTGCGAGGCCTCCCGGTCCCTCGGCGCTTCATGGCCGCGCGTGTTCTTCCGCGTGCTCATCCCGAATCTGTGGCAGTCGATCCTGTCCGCATCATTCATCTCCATCGCCGTGGTCCTCGGCGAATACACCGTCGCCTCACTGCTCGGCCGCATGAATCTGCAGGTCGCGCTGTACCGGCTCGGTCAATCGAACTCGCAGATCTCCACCGCAATGTCGCTGCTCGCATTGCTGTTCGGCGTCGTGCTATTGGTCGGCCTCGACCTGGTCTCAGGCGCGATGCGTCATCGTAAGGAAGGAAAATAATCATGTCCATCGCCGACCATAAAGCGGCCGTCGCGCAAGCGGCGGACACATTCCGCGGCATCGTCTCCAACGAAGCGGACGGCGACGTCGTCACCGAAGCGGCGCAGGAGATCCTGCGCGACTCCGCCGAACGCGGCGGCGGCGTGCAAATGATGAACGTCGACAAAATCTACCCCGGGAGCGACGTCAAAGCGCTCGACGGCTTCAATCTCGACATCAAGCCGGGCGAAATGGTCGTGTTGCTGGGCGGCTCCGGCTGCGGCAAATCCACCGCGCTGCGCGCGCTCGCCGGATTGGAAGACATCCAAGCCGGGCGCATTCTCGTCGGCGGGCAGGATGTGACCGGCGTGCCGGTCAACAAGCGTGACATGGCCATGGTGTTCCAGGCCTACTCGCTGTTCCCGCATATGACCGCGCTGCAGAACGTGGAATTCGGTTTGGAGATCCGCGGCATGGGGCGTGCGGAACGTCGACGCGTCGCCATGGAGAAACTGGAATTGGTGGGGCTTTCCGATCAGGCCGGCAAATACACGCAGCAGATGTCCGGCGGCCAGCAGCAGCGTGTGGCGCTTGCCCGCGCATTGGCGGTGAATCCGCGCGTGCTGCTGCTCGACGAGCCGCTTTCCGCATTGGACGCCAAAGTGCGTGTGCAGCTGCGCGACGAGATTCGCCGCATCCAATTGGAGGCCGGTACGACGACGGTGTTCGTGACGCATGACCAGGAGGAGGCGCTGGCGATCGCCGACCGCCTCGGCGTGATGAATCACGGCCGCATCGAACAGATCGGCGTGCCTCGTGATCTGTACATGCGTCCGGCCAGCGAGTATGTGGCGACGTTCATCGGATTGACGAACCGCCTGCCCGGCGCCTCCAACGGGGAGGAGGCCGTCGTGTTCGGCCAGCGCGTGCCGCTGCTTTCGGGGTCCAAGCGCGGCGATTTCGTCGCCGTGCTGATCCGCCCGGAAAACATGATGCTGCAGATGGCCGGCGACACGCAGTCGAACGTCGGCGAGCATGCGCGCGTATCGATGATGCATTTTCTGGGCTCGCTGGTGCGCGTGGACGTGACGATTTCGTCCGGCGAATACCAACGTTGGAACGGCGGCGAACAGCTGTGCGCCACCGTGCAGCTGCCGGCCAATGAGCTGCCGGCGGGATTGGGCGTCGGCTCCGAGGTCGTGGTGACGCCGCGGGCGATTGAATCGCTTGCGGTGTGATGGCACGGTGACGGCGGGGATGACGGCGGCGGTCTTGTCGCGCCGACGGCGTGCTGATGTCACGCTGATGACGCGCTGACGGCGCGGCAAGACCGCTGCCGTGGTCGTTCACGGCTCAGCTCTCCGCGTATAGCGGATTCGGCCTTTATTGCTTACACTGAAACTAGTATGTGTCAAGCGGATTTGCGCGGCATCGTCGCCGTACACCGGCGGCGAACGCATGCGGCATGATGTGAGGCACATGGCGTCGAACGCGGAAGTCACACAGCATGAAGGATACGGCCATGAACGATCACGATAAGCATCCTCCCTCCGGCAATGCCGGGGATTTCCAGGATACCCAGCAATATGCGCGGCCGCCGGCGGACTCGCAGCAGCAGCCCACGCGGCAATACGATGCGCCGCAATACGGATCGCCGCAATATGATTCGCCGTATGCGGCGCCCCAATCATCGCAACAATTCCAATCATCTCCGCAACCCCAGCCGTCCCAGCCATATGACGCGCCTCCGGCGTATCCCATGCCGCCTTATGGCGTCGCCGGCGCGCCTGCGCCGAACGGCCAGCCGAACCCGCCTTATGCGCAGCAGCCCCGCCCGTGGAACGCGTGGGCCATCGCAGGCTTCATCACATCGTTCTTCATCGGCATCGTGGGCGTGGTGCTGAGCGTCATCGGCGTCGTGCAGACGCGCAAACGCGACGAGCGCGGCCGCGGCCTGGCCGTCGCCGGCATCGTGGTCGGTGCGATTTCAACGATTCTGACGATCGTGCTGGGACTGGCTGTTGTCTCCGCCGCGATCAATTTCACGAATCACGCCATCACGGATGCGCGCTCCGATTCGCTTTGGAGCGAGGTCTACGACGATGTTCGCAACGACATCTATGACGATGTACACGGGAATGGCGACAGGCAAGACGGCGGGCAAAGCGGCACGCAGAACGGGCAGGGCGGCGCGCAGGGCGACGCCACCGCGCCGAGCTCGCCGGACTTCACGCTGAATGCGGAATACGTCGAGGACGCCATCGACGAAATAGAAGACAGCATCGACGATTCCGTCGATGATCTGCACGCGTATAACACGTCGTTCGACACGCTGGAGCAGCTGGTCGCTTCCAATGAATTCGTTACGCGGGCGACGCGGGAGGCCGGCAAGCTGACCTCGTACGGCATCACGATGGCCTACAAGGTGGACGGCGGCACCGTTACCTACACCTACACGGTGGACGATGCCTACAACGATTACGCCTCCATGTTCCAGCGGTCATTGGACGACCATGACAACGATGCACAATCCACCGTCAACCGTTTGGGACGCATCTGCGCCACGAACGAGAAGGTGAATCTGCGAATCAACGTGGTTGCGGAATCGGGCACTTCGATTTTCGACAAGACCTATACCGAACGGTGACGGGTATGGTGTGAACAGTGGCTTTCATGAAGGTGGGCCGCGAGACGTCGGTTTTGCGGCCCCGCCTTCATGAAGGAGGACTTCGCGCAAATAGGCATGGAGAAAGGGAATTCCTATGAGCAATCCGCAATACGGGCCGAGTGCCGGGCAACAGCAGGGGGCGCCTGCGCAATTCAATGCACAGCCCGATACGCCGGCGGTGCCTCAGCAGCCTGCGCCGCAGAATCACAATCCGATGCAAACATTCGAGCAGGCATTGCAGACGGCCAAGCGCCGCTTCGCCACGATCGGCTGGTCCTGCACGGCGATGCTGACCATATGGATCGCCCTCAACATCGTGCTCTCGGCCGGGCTGATGTCATTGTTCCCGCAAGGCGATATGCCGATGTGGATGATGCTGCTGGCGTCCGGCCTGCCGCTGTATGCCGTGGCGATGCCGGTCGCCGCGCTTATGATGCGCGGCGTGCCCGCGTTGCCGACGCAGGAATTCCCGATGACCCCGGGCCGTCTGTTCGCCATATTCCTGATGTGCCTGCCGATCATGTACGTCGGCAACATCATCGGGCAGGTGGTCGCCTCGCTGCTGCTCGGCACCGACGCGACTAACGTGATTACGGATCTGGCGATGAACGCGGATTGGTCGATCGTACTGTACATGGTGGTTCTGGGACCGATCATGGAAGAGTGGATCTTCCGCAAGCAGCTGATTTCGCGCATGCGCCGCTACGGCGAAAAACTGACGATCGTGGTGTCGTCGCTGATCTTCGCCCTGTACCACATGAACCTGTTCCAGTTCTTCTACGCATTCGGCCTCGGCCTGATGTTCGGCTACGTGTATATGCGCACCAGCAGGCTGCGCTATTCGATCGTGCTGCACATGCTGGTCAATTTCAACGGTGCGGTATTGGCCCCGTGGGTGCTGTCGCAGCTTGACCCGTCGCTGTTTACCGCGATGGAAAGCGGTGACATGGCGGCCCTTGAGACGGCGATGAACGCCTCCGCGCCGGGGCTGATGATCATGATGGTGTATTTCCTGCTGTATTTCTCCGCGATGATCTCAGGCGTGGTGCTGCTGATCGCCAAGCGTAAAAGCGTCGAATTCTATACGACACCGGAGGAGCTGCCTCGCGGTCTGCGCGGCAACGTCGCCTTCGGCAATGCCGGAATCATCGTATTCATCGTGGTCGCGCTGCTGCTGACGCTGGCCACGCAGATGGTGTGAAAGCTGCGGTATGCGGCGTCGCCCTGTACGGCGTCGCATACCGCAGCCTCATTGCCGAATGCCGTCAATCGGCGTCATCGATTGCAACGTTGCAATCAGGCGTCAGGATGATGACGTCAGGATTATGGCGTCATGACTGTGGCATCAGGATAGTGCCATCACGACTGTGCGGCGCGCAGCTCCAGGAAGTCCGCATCGGCGATCGCGCGCGCCATCGCATCACGCATCGTCGACAGGATCACGCCCTCCTTCGCGCACGCCATCGCCTCGCATTGGATGCCGTAAGGCGAAAATCCGACGATCTTCACAAGCGGCGCCGTGCCTTCCAATGCCAGATCCGCAGTGGCCTCACTGATCGCGGCGACCACGGCGGCGGCGATCTCATCGGGATCGCTGCCGGCCTTGGCCGTGAACGGCACCGTGACGAAGCCCTCATTGCCGGGGGTGAGGCGCTCCAGCGACGTGGTGTTGAGCACCGAATTCGGAATCACCATCTCGTTGCCGTTACGTTCGACCAGCACGGTCTGACGCCAATTGATGTCCTTGATCATGCCGGTGGTGCCCGCGATGCTCACCAGATCGCCAGGCTGCACGACCTTGCCGAGCATCAGGCCGAAACCGCTGATCACATTGGCGATGGTGTCCTTCAAACCAAGCGACACGGCAAGACCGCCGATGCCCAGCGCGGTGAACAGCGTGGTCGGATTGATGCCGAACACCGGCTGCAGCACGACGCAGGCGGCCAACGTCCACACGACCACGCGCATGATGTTGATGAAGATCGACGCGTTCGGCATATTCGACCTGTCCAGCACGCGCCGCAGCAGCCGTGCAAGCGCTTTGGCGACCAGCGCCGCCAAAGCGACCACGACGATCAGAAAAACAATGCGGTACGCATGCTGCTGCAGCCAAGTCGTTATCGTGTCCATTGCCATGCCTTTCTCGTATGGTGTCATCCTTTCGCGCCAGCGCGCCTCACGGTCCGTGCCTTCGGATCACGCCCGCATTCCATTGTCGCATCCGCCTCGTAACTTGCGGGCCGCCGCATAAGCGCATCGGATAAACGCCGTCGTATGCGGCGAGGTTGGGTACAGTGGAAAGTATGGGAAACATCCTCGATTATGTGCGCGGCGAATTCCGCTCCTTCGCCGACCTGCCGTTCAACGCCGTCGATTCGCTGGTCCTGTCGGAATTGTCGTACATTCGACTGCCGAAGTCGGCGCCGCGTTTCGAAACGGCGAAATCGGTGGCGACGGCGCCGATCTCCCGCATGCTGCGCGCCGAGGATTATGCGACGATGTTCAACGCGTTTTCGCGGTCGACTAACGATTTCCGGCTCGACCTGCTGCGCGCGGTATGCGAGTCGCCGCGTTTTCGAGGGCTTCGCGTCGGCGAATACAGCGAACGGTTCGATCTGGAACGTGAACAGCAGTTCGCGGCGATGACCTTCGACCTGAGCGAATGCGCCGGCGTCACGACCTTGCTGTACGTCGCGTTCCGAGGAACGGACGATACGCTGGTCGGATGGAAAGAGGATTTCAACATGGCGGTGCAATGCCCGGTGCCGTCGCAGTCCGCCGCCGACAGGTATTTGCATTCGGTGATCGTGCGTTCCGAAGGATTCCTCGGCGGAGAGGCGCCGCGCGTGATGGTCGGCGGCCATTCGAAAGGCGGCAACCTGGCCGTGTACGCGTCGATGCGCGTGGCGCAGGCGGACATCGACGACGCCTGCGAGCATGCGCATGATTTCGGCCTGCTGCCCACGGTGATGACGGAGGCGACCGGCCGCATCAACAGGATCGAACGAATTTTCACGCATGATGGGCCGGGATTGCCCGCGGCGATGGTGGACACGGTGGCATACCGCACGATCTGCGGCCGCATCGACAAAACCGTGCCGGAATGTTCAATAGTCGGCATGCTGCTGGAATCGGCGGAACGGTACACGGTCGTCGCGGCGAACGCGGCCGGGCCGCTGCAGCATGTGGGCGAATCCTGGCAGGTCGCCGACGGCGATTTCAAGCATGAGCGGGGACTGTCGCCGACCGCGGTGCTGATACGCCGCACGATGAATGCGTGGATGGACGCGGTGCCGGAGCACGTCCGCGCCACGGCGTTCGACCAGATCTACGGCATCTTCGCGGCGAGCGGATACGACGATCTCGCTGCGATCGGCTCCCACATGCGCGAAGCGGTCCCGAAAATCATCGCGGCGGCCCGCAATACGGACAAGCCCACACGCGATCTGATCTTCGGAGTGCTCAAAGCGCTGCCGTCCAGCGTACGGAAAGCGCTGGGCGGCGTCATACCGGACGGCGTCGTGGACGCGTTCGCCGAAGACCCCGCGCCGCGGCGGACTCTTGGCCGGTGATGCCGGCCTTCGGCGAACATGCCGCGCAAGGCATGCGGGTCGCCGCCACGGAGCGGCAAGTCAGGCGTCGCGGCGACGGGCGCGGGAGACGTTGAACAGTATGACGGCGGCCTCGATCAAATGCTTGCGATCTTCATCGGATAGGCCGACGAACGTGCCGATCATATTGGGAACGGCCTTCAAGCCCATATCCATCAATTCCGTGATGCTGTCGGCATTGCTGGAACGCAGAATCTCAAACAGCGCATCAACCGTGCGTTCGCGCTGCTCCGTGCTCATATTCGCCAGCCAGTTGTTCAACGACTCGTTGAACAACTGCGAAGTCGGCGCCACCGACGGCAAATACACGAAATCATTGCCCTTCGTCTGCCAGGAGAACGCCATATGCTGCATCGGGCCGCTCTCATCCGACTCCACCACATGGCAAGGCTCCGGCGTCTGCATCACCATGCCGACAATCGAAGAATCCGGAATGATCTTCTCGATCAACGGCATCACCGACTGGTACGGCGCACTGCCGACAATCGGAGCGGGGAAACCCGGGCCATCCAACGAATAGATCCTCACAATGCGCTTGCGCACATGCTCCGTCGCATTCAATGCGGCATACACCGCCAAATTACCGCCCTTGGAATGTCCCATCAAACGAATCGGGCCACGCCACAAATCAGCGACCGCATTCAAATATTCCGACGCCGTATGCTGCGCGGGCACCGGATACTGGAAGGCCATATTGAAATCCTCCTTCCAGCCGACGAACGAATCATCAGTACCGCGGAACACCACAGCCAGCGAGCCGTCAGGAAGCATCATCGTCACCGCGGCGAACTGCGTCTGCTGTTCGGCGCTGAAACGCTCATCATAACCGTCCAAACGAATCGTCGAAAAACGCGGATTATCCCCAACGGCCGCATACAAGCCCCTCGTCAGCCTCGGATCAAGCAAGCCGGCATGGCCCGTGCGCATATCAAAATCCTCAGGCTGCAAAGACCGCGCGACATCAGCCAACGTCACCTCGGAAAAAGGCGGACGCACCAGATTCCGCGCGGATTTCAGCGGAGAACGCAAGTCGAAGGCGCGCACGCGGCGAGCAAGCGAGCCGTATTTCGTCTTCGAGGCCGCCAACGTGGGCACCGCGTCCGGCATCCGCTGATAAGCCAGCGACGACAGCACCAGCGCGTCGACCGCGTTGAACGGATCGCTGTCAAACGTGTGACGATGCGCCGAAACATAATCCGTGATATTCGTCATCGACGGTCCTCCTCGTTCTCGCGTGATTCCATAGTAGACAGTCCGCGCGTGCCGGCACGGTAACGCTGGCGGCATAGTCCGGCTGCGACTTGTGAGGGCTTCTTCGGGTGCGCGCTTGCGCGGAACGCATGCCGTCCGCGAGAGGAAACGGCGGTAAGATGCGACAAGGAGGTACCCATGATCAACGAAACATACAAGGCCATGCTCGGCGGCAAATCCGTGATCCGAGAACTCAGCGAATACGCCACCGCACGCGGCGCGCAAGTCGGATACGACAACGTCTTCGACTACTCCCTCGGCAATCCGAGCGTGCCCTGCCCGGCCAGCTTCACCGAAACGATGATCGACCTGTACCGTGACGACGAGCCCGTCGCGCTGCACGGCTACAGCCCGTCGCTCGGCATCACCTCCGTACGCGAAGACATCGCCGCAAGCCTCAACCGACGCTTCGGCATGGACTACACCGCGGCCCACATCTTCCCGGCATCCGGCGCGGCGGGCGCGCTCGCCCACGCGCTGCGCGCGGTCACCAAGCCCGGCGACGAAGTCATCACCTTCGCGCCATACTTCCCCGAATACCAGCTGTATGTGAGCGGCACCGGCGCACGCCTGACCGTGATCCCCGCCGACACCGACAACTTCCAAATCAACTTCGACGCGTTCGAGAAGGCGCTGAATCCGAACGTGATGGCCGTGCTCATCAACACGCCGAACAATCCGTCCGGCGCAGTGTATTCCGAGGCCACCCTTGAACGGATGGCCGGACTGCTGCGCGCGAAGCAGGCCGAATACGGGCACGACATCTTCCTGATCAGCGACGAACCGTATCGCGAAATCGTGTTCGACGGCAACACGCAGCCGTATCCGAGCCGCTTCTACGACAACACCATCTCCTGCTACTCGTTCTCCAAGTCGCTGTCGTTGCCGGGCGAACGCATCGGCTACCTTGCGGTCAACCCGCGCGCCACCGACGCCGACCTGATCGTGCCGATGTGCGGGCAGATCAGCCGTGGCACCGGCCATAACTGCCCGGCGTCCAGCGTGCAGCTCGCCGTGGCGAAAATCATCGACGCAACCAGCGACCTGAGCGTGTATGAGACGAATATGAACCTGCTGTACGACGCGCTCACCTCGATCGGCTTCGACGTGGTGCGTCCGGGCGGCACGTTCTACATCTTCCCCAAGGCGCTCGAAGAGGACGCGAACGCGTTCTGCATGAAGGCCAAGGACTACGACCTGATCCTCGTGCCGTCCGACAGCTTCGGCGTGCCCGGCTACTTCCGCATGGCCTACTGCATCGACACGGAGAAGGTCAAGCGCTCCATCCCGGTGCTCGAGCGCTTCGCCCGCGAGGTGTACGGCCTGTAGGCTGCGCCGCCGCGGGTGGTGTGGGTGCGGTGCCCAATTGACGGCCCTCTTCTGACGCTTTTGACCGCAACACGCCGGTGACGCCGGTCAAAAGTGTCAAGGGGCTGGCCGTTGCCGCCTGCCGCTCTCGGTGTCGTCTTGGGGCGGGTCCTCTTTCTGACGCTTTTGACCTCCAACTACGGCGTGTTGCGACCAAAACTGTCAGGAGGGAGGCCGTCCTTGGCTGGTGTCGTCCTTTGTTGGGTCTCCTGTTGACGCTTTTGACCGCAACACGCCGGTGACGCCGGTCAAAAGCGTCAGGAGGATGGGCTCGCCGACCAAAAGTGTCAGAGGGGCGGCCGCTGCCGGTCAAAAACGTCAGTCGGCGAGGACAGTTTGCGGCGCAGCAGCCTTCCGATTGACGTTTTTGACCGTGGGTCACGGCGTGTTACGGTCAAAAGTGTCAGAGGATTGGACGAATCGCTGACGGCGGATCGTCCCGACGATGGATCACTATCAAAGCTGATTTGTGTTCTTATCTGAGTGGAGTCGCCGTGACGGATGCCATTAAAGTCATCGAACTGTTTGCTGGTGTCGGCGGCTTTCGTCTTGGACTGGAAGGCTACAGTAATCCGCTTCACCCGGAATTCTATAAAAAACCAGCCGGGCCGTATTCTACTGTTTGGGCAAACCAGTGGGAACCGCCGGGAAGTGTAACGCGTCAGTTTGCTTGGCGCTGCTACGAAAGCAGATTCGGAGCGGGAAGCTGCGTCAATGAGGATATTGAGCGCGTATTGGATTCGTACGAGGCCGGGGAAATCGATATTCCAGACTGCGACATGGTCGTTGGCGGATTCCCCTGTCAGGATTATTCCGTAGCGAAGCCGCTTTCGCGTGCAGGCGGCATTGAAGGCAAGAAAGGCGTCCTTTGGTGGCAGATCAGACGTCTGCTGACAATGAAAAAGCCGAAATATGTGCTGTTGGAGAATGTCGACCGTTTATTGAAGTCTCCGGCTGCGCAGCGTGGACGCGATTTCGCCATTATGCTGTCGTGCTTGGCGGATTTGGGATATTCGGTGGAATGGCGTGTGATCAACGCCGCTGATTACGGCATGCCGCAGCGTCGTCGTCGCGTATATATTTACGCCGTGCAAACGCAGCATCGATGGGACCTGCACGAGCGTCTGATTTCTTCCGGCGTTATGGCTCGTGCCTTCCCGATTTCCGAGCCGGAAACAATCGGGGGGGGGGGTATCGCTCTGTAGACCTTGATCCGTACAAGGTCAGCAGCGAATTCGGCATCGGAGAGAAAACCTCGTTTTTCCTCAATGCCGGCGTCATGCAGGATGGCATGATTCATACGTGCAAGGTCGATGCCGATTATCACGGCAAGGCTGCCACCTTGGCGGATATCCGTGTGCCCGACGATGAGGTGCCGCAGCAATATTATTTGTCGGGCGACACCATCCCGCAGTGGCGGTATCTCAAGGGCGCCAAGCGTGAGGAACGCATGTCGTCGACTGGCTTCGCCTACACGTATTCCGAAGGCGGCATGGCTTTCCCGGACGCGCTTGATAGACCCGCGCGCACCATTCTGACCAGTGAAGGCGGCTCCGGGGCAAGCCGTATGAAGCATGTCATTGAAGCGCATGATGGTCGGCTTCGTCGGTTGACGCCCGATGAACTCGATCAGATTCAGATGTTCCCGAAAGGATGGACGAACAGTGGCATGACGGACGGCCAGCGCGCCTTCTGCATGGGTAACGCACTGGTCGTCGGCATTCCGCATGCCATCGGCATGGTGATCGCCGAAGACCATGCGTCTGGTCGCGATTGAGGATTGCCGTGGTGCAGGCGCTCCTATCCCAGGCGGAACATCGCTTTCGCGATATCGCTGATGTGATGCGTCTGCTTGATGGTGTGCGGGGCCGGACATTTCGCGAGATCGATCGCACAGGCCGGGGCGAGAAAGCCGGCAACAAGGGATCCTTGGGACAGATCATCGAAGAATCCGTATTGGGCTACTCCATCAATTCGGATCCCAATCCCGATATCATCGCAGGCGGCCGCACATATGAATTGAAGGTCACGCCTTTGCGCCATGCCAAGCGCAAAAGCGAGCATGTCATCGCCAAAGAGCGGCTGGTGCTGGACCTCATCGACTATATGCATCTGCCGGATGAGACCTTTGATACGTCTACATTTTGGCGTAAATCGCAGCGCATTATTCTTGTGTACTATTTCGATGACCGTACCGATAAAAAGGCGGAATCCCGTTTGGATTGTGCCGTGTATTGTTCGGTGGTATTGGATTACGAAGATGATGATCTGGCGACCATTCGTGCCGACTGGGAAACAATACGGCAGAAAGTGTCGGATGGTTTCGCCGATCAGCTCAGCGAATCGGATACCAATTATCTTGCCGCCTGCACAAAGGGCTCCTCTTCCAAGGATATGCGTGTAGCGCCGGCGCCGGAAGGCAGCGAGCTCAAGACCATACAAGCCAAGCAGCGTGCCTTCAGTTATAAGACGTCCTATATGAGCACGGTCGCCGATAAATTGTTGCGCAAATCGCGTTTGTATTCGCGTCTTCCCATGACGGCGGAACAGACATTGGAAGAGTATATCGGCCGCAGTTTTGACCGGTATGCGTTGCAGCGATTAGGTGATATTTTGCAGCGACCGGAAATGGAAGGCGTGAATCCGGAGGCGAAGCAGCTTAATTCACTGGTTGCGTTACGTATGCTTGGTGCGCGGAAATCGTCGGTTGTCGGTATTGAGCAATTTCGCAAGGCGAATGTCACTCAATTAAAGACGATAGTGCGATATGAATTGGGCGTGCCTGCTGAAAATATGTCGTTTCGGCAGATTACATACGAGGAATGGCGGGAATGGGCGAATCCTGCAATAGGATTTGAGGATTCTTTCCTATACCGCTTTTTCGAGGAAAGCAGATTCCTTTTTGTTGTTTTTCAAGCGTCGGGAAAGCGGCGTGAAAATTCGTCAAAATATAGTGACATATTTGAAGGCGGTTTTCTATGGAATATGCCGGAAACTGATATTGAACAATATGTGTATCCGGCGTGGAAGCATGTCCATGATTTGCTGATTCGCGGTAAGAGCCTGCAATACTACGAGCGCGGCCATAATCAGTTGCCTGGCCAGCAGTTCAATCAGGTATTTCATCTGCGGCCGAAAGCGCGTGACGGTGAGGATCGGGTACTGCTGCCAAACGGAGAAAGCATCACCAAACAAGCGTTTTGGTTGGATCGGCGGTATGTGGCGTCAGTGATTGAATACAAGTTGTAGCACGGATGCTTTGCGCTTTCTGGGCTTTTGATCGGCGGTGTGATTTGTGAGATCATAAGACTGCCCGGAAGGAGAGACCATGGCGTTGTACCGTATTGAAAACTTGAGCGTCAAGCAGCTCGATCGTATCGTACTGCCGAAATTCCAGCGCGGATTCGTATGGACGGAAGCGAAGAAAAACGATTTTGTACAGACGCTGCATGACGGTTACCCGTTTGGCACGTTGCTGGTGTATCCGCTAAACGACAATAGCGATGATTCCAAATTACAGCTGTTGGACGGACAGCAGCGATTGTCCACGATTCGTCAGTACAAACAGGATTCGCTGCATTTTTGGAAGCCCTTGAATCGCGACGAGTATATGCGCAGCTGGCGATTGGCCAATTCGTTGTTGGACGGCGATTCGAAACTGACGGAAGCCGCATTTGATGAGCTCGTCAATATGGAAGATGGTCAATCTCTTGCATTATGGCTGGTGCAACATAGTGATCGCATGATCGACTCATCCGCTTTCGCGAATTGCATATACGATTTGAAGAACAAGATCACGCAATTTGTGGATTTGGACCGTCTTATGGTGCCTATGGTGGTCTATCTCGGCGCGGAAGAACATCTGGCTGATGTCTTCGCCAATCTGAACAAGGGCGGGATGCCATTGTCCAAATATGAAGTCTTCAATGCGTCATGGGTGAACGCGACCATAACTTTGGCTTCCTCGGATGAGTCTGTTCTGCAGGAGCGAATGCTGCAATACGTCAAGCAGTATTACATGGACATGCAGCAGAAAGCCGAATTCGAGCTGCAGGATTTCTCTGAAGATGAGCTGTCGAAAAGCCGTACGGTGACGTTGGCGGAATTCGGCACGGCTCTCGGTCAGTATGTCGTCGATCATTTGACGGCGCTTGTTCCGACAACCGCGAATGTCGTGCAGGAGCTTGGCTTCGGCCTTTTGGGCGTGGCCGTCGGTTTGGATAATCGACGACTCAAAGAGCTGAACAGCGCAGCCAATATGCAGTTCATTACCGATAATCTGGAATCGATTCTGCAGAAG
Source organism: Bifidobacterium sp. LH_449 (assembly GCF_056356755.1). Taxonomy (NCBI): domain Bacteria; kingdom Bacillati; phylum Actinomycetota; class Actinomycetes; order Bifidobacteriales; family Bifidobacteriaceae; genus Bifidobacterium; species Bifidobacterium sp. LH_449. Next base: position 1,155 of record NZ_JBKEUV010000013.1, on the reverse strand, counting down.
GCCGAGCGGATCTGCAATAACCTGCAAAGCTTGTTTGCGACGTTGCTGAAACGTTTCAAGGATTCCGGCGACAATTATGAGAATGGTCTGTCGGCCACATTTAAAACGCTGTCATATTTTGCGGCATTGTGGGGTTTGGAGCCATCGTCTGACGAATACAAGCGTTCATTACGCAATATCAAGGCCGCATATGTGTTTGATGCCATTACGCAAACATGGTCATCTCATGGTGATCAGCGTCTGTTGGAATACCAGTCAGGCAGCCGTGATTATTTGGAAATGGTATCCCGCGAGCAATTTCGACAGGCATTTGACCAGTGGATTGACGATCAGACGCCGGGCATTAATTTCATGAAGGACGTGAAATGTCTGGTGACCATTCACGCCAATCTCAGCTACCTGTCGGCATCGGTGCCGGATGGCGAAACATTTGAGCTGGAACATATCATTGCCCGCAAACGAATCAGTGCCGTGGATGGGAAAAGCGGCGCCCGTCGAATTCTGGGCAATGCGCTGGGCAATTGCATGTATTTGCCGAGAACCGCCAATAACGCGAAGAAGGACAAGACCTTATATGAGGTGAACAACTACGGTCAGTATTCGCAGCTTATTGAGGAATCCCAATATTTTTCGGAAACGGATATGTCTCGTATCGGGGACGCATTGGATTCTTCGGACTTTGCCGCAGTGAACGCATTCATCAAGGAGCGCTCTCGCCATGTGGCGTATTTCCTGGTGGATAATCTGCTGAAGGACTCAGTGGTCGGCTGACATGTGATGCCAGACGAACCCGGCGCAGCTTGTGCGGCCAATGCCTATCGGCTTCCCACTTTGCTGACGCTTTTGGTCGCGGTCGTCGGCGTGTCTCGGTCAAAAGTGTCAAAGGGATAAGGTGCTGTTGCTGATACCGCTTTTTGGTGGCTTGTTTCCTTGACACTTTTGGCCGCAACACGCCGGTGTTGGCGACCAAAAGCGTCAGAAGGATGGGACGCCGCCGCTAATGGCGTCTTCTGATCGGCCCTTCCCTGACACTGATGTGTACCCCGAATTCCGCACATCGTGTTTAGCCGGCTAGTTGTCGTGCGTATTCCTTTGGGGTTTTCCATCCTAGCCTGGCCTGTCCCCGGCCGTGGTTGTAGTAGTGGATGTATTCGT
>NZ_JBKEUV010000012.1:0-80450 GCF_056356755.1 Bifidobacterium sp. LH_449 | reverse complement strand
AGACCGGCGACGCGTCGCATGTACCGGTCGCTGTAACGTCTTCTTCCGTCCTGTGACATGAGAAACCGTACCTCCAAAAATCAGATCAGAATATTTCCAATCCAACTTTTGGGGTGCAGTTCAGGCGCGGGGCGCGAGGACGGAAACGGAAAAGGGGTGGTGTCGCGAAGCCTTAAGAGATTCGCGACACCACCCCTTTAGGCGATTGCCGTGCAAGTTAAGAAGATGACCTTACTTGATGGCGTTCAGCCACTGTTCCTTGGTGGCCTTTTCGGCTTCGAGCTTGGCCTTCTTCTTGGCGTCGGATTCGGCGGCGATCTTGGCGTCGAGCTCGGCGAGCTGAGCGGTCAGCTGCTCTTCGAAGCTGGACTTGCGTGCGTCGGCCTCCGGATCGGTCTGCTTCCAGGCGGCGTCCTCAACGGCCTTGATCTGCTTGTCGACGGCGTCCAGACGGCCTTCGATGCGGCGCATGTCGTCGCGCGGCACATAACCGATCTGATCCCATTCCTCCTGGATGGCGGCCAGAGCCTGACGGGCCTGCTTGGCGGCGGCCTCGTCCTTGACCGGCACAAGGGCTTCGGCCTTGACCAGCAGGGCTTCCTTCTTGGCCAGATTCTCCTTTTCGGAGGAGGAGATCTGATCGCGGTCGGCCTGGCGGGCGTTGAAGAACGCATCGGCGGCTTCGCGGAAACGTGCCCACAGCTCGTCGTCCAGATTACGTCCGGCACGGCCGGCGTGCTTCCAACGGTCCATCAGCTCGTTGAACTTGCGGGAGGTTTCGACCCAAGCAGTGGAATCCTTGATCTCATTGGCTTCGGCGATGATCGCTTCCTTGGCGTCCTTCGCCGCGTTGCGTTCGTTGTCGCGAGCCTGCGCCCACTTGCGGCGGGCCTGGTTGAACGTGGTGCGTGCGGCGGAGAAGCGCTTCCACAGCGCGTCCGCGTCGGCCTTGTCGATGCGGACGGTGGTGCGCTGGTGCTCCTGCCACTGCTCGAACAGGTTGCGGAACTTGTCGGCGGTGGAACGCCAGTTGGTGCCGTCACCCAGGGAGGCCGCCAGGGCTTCCGCCTTTTCGACTATTTCCGTGCGTTCCGCAACGGCCTTGGCCACGGCTTCCTTACGGGCCTGCGCGATCTGGGCGCGGCGGGCGTCGGCTGCGGCCTTCACCGCGTCGAACTGCGCCTTCAGCGCGGCGATATCGCCCACGACGGCAGGCTGGGCCAGCTCTTCGGCCAGCGTCTTGACGGATTCCTCGATTTCACGCGGCTTGATGTTCTCGGCCTGCAGACGGTTGGCGAACAGGTCGACCTTGCCCTTCAGGTCCAGGTAACGGCGTGCGTACAGGGCCAGCGCCTCTTCCTTGGACACATCCGGGAATTGGCCGACCTCACGTTCGTTTTCGCCTTCCTTGACGAACACGGTGCCGTTGTCGTCGACACGCCCGAACGCTTCGGCGGCCTTCACGTCGGCGTCGGAATAGCCCGATGCGGCGGCCGGCGCGGCGACATGCTGCGGGGCCTTCTTCGCGAAAGCGGCAGGGGACGGAGCATGCGGTTTCATTGTGGCCGGGGTGGGTGCCGGGGCCGGTTCCTGTGCGGCGGGCGTCGTTGCCTGCGTGGTTGTGTTTTCAATGTTTTTGGGGGTGACGGTCTCGTCGGCCATGGCCAGCTCCTTCAGCTTCATGTGGTGGAGAGGAAGCGGACAAACCATGCCCTGGAACCGGGAAATCAAGGTGTTGAGGACCCGAAAAGGCGCATAGTGTTTTCCGCAACCTCATTTATTATAGGGAATCGTGGCAAAAGGCGCATCTATTTCAGGATTTCCAGAGTGGCTCCCCTCTGAACGTGTTGTGGAGCAGCGTGTTATCGACACGCTCCGAGAGGTATTCGAGCTCAATGGCTTCATCGGCATTGAGACCCGAGCGGTAGAGCAGGGCTCGAGCCTGCTGAAGAAGGGGGAGACCAGCAAGGAGATCTATCTGCTGTCTCGTTTGCAGGAAGTCGGGCAGGAATCCGACACGCCGGTGGAGGATCGTCTTGGTCTGCATTTCGATTTGACGGTGCCGCTGAGCCGGTATGTCGTCGAACATTCCGGTGATTTGGCGTTCCCGTTCAAGCGTTGGCAGATCCAGAAGGTCTGGCGCGGCGAACGCCCGCAGGAAGGACGTTTCCGTGAATTCGTGCAGGCCGATATCGACGTGATCGGCAACGGCGATCTGCCCGATCATTATGAGGTCGAGCTGCCGCTGGTGATGGTGTCCGCATTGGAACGCCTCCGCGAATTCGGCCTGCCGAAGGCGACGGTGCATGCGAACAACCGAAAACTGTCGGAAGGCTTCTATCGTGGCCTTGGTCTTGAGGACGTCGAAGGCGTGCTGCGCGAGATCGACAAGCTCGACAAGATCGGCGCCGACGAGGTGGCGAAGCTGTTGGTCGAGGAATGCGGCGCCGATGAGGCGCAGGCGCGGGCCTGCCTTGAATTGGCCGAGCTGACCGCCGCCGACGGCGCGGAATTGTCGGAAAAGTTCGATGCCCTGTGCGCCAAGCACGGCATCGCCTCCGACAGCGACGCCTATGTGCTGGCGCGACAGGGCTTGGATACGTTGGCGATGATCGTCGACGCCGCCGCGCGTATTCGCCCGGGCGCCGTGATCGCCGATCTGAAGATCGCGCGCGGCCTGGATTACTACACCGGTTCGGTATATGAAACATTCCTCGACGGCGCGTCCTCGTTGGGCTCGATCTGCTCGGGCGGCCGTTACGACAATCTGGCGACGCAGGGCAGCCGCAAGTATCCGGGCGTGGGCCTGTCCATCGGCCTGTCCCGCCTGGTGTCGTACATGCTGCATACGGCGGGGGCGCACGCGAATCGCGTCTCGCCGGCTGTGGTGATGGTGGCCGTCTGGAACGAGGAGGATCGCGCCGCCTCCAACCTGATCGCCAACCAGCTGCGCGAACGCGGCATCGCCGCCGACGTGGCGCCGACCGCGGCCAAGCTGGGCAAGCAGATCAAGTACGCCGACAAGCTCGGCATCCCGTACGTGTGGTTCCCGGCGGACAGGAACGAGGAGAACGCTTCGGACGAGGTGAAGAACATCGTCACGGGCGACCAGCAGGCCGCCGATGCACGGTCTTGGGAACCGGATAGTGTGGTTGCCCGGCAAACCGTTGCCGTCGAAGCCTGAACGGACGGCGGAAACATCATCGGTTGATATCGAAAACGGAAGAAAAAGAGGAAGCATGAGCCAGACGGCTTACAGAACACATCATGCCACCGAAGTGACCGAGGAACTGGTCGGCCGGAAGGTGACGCTCGCCGGTTGGGTCGATCGTCGTCGTGACCACGGTGGTGTGGCCTTCGTCGATCTTCGTGACGCCACCGGTCTGGTGCAGGTCGTTATCTATGACGAGGAGATGGCGCGTCCGCTGCGCTCCGAGTTCGTCGTGCGCATCGTCGGCGAAGTCCGCCTGCGTCCGGAAGGCAATGAGAACGAGCATCTGGCCACCGGCAAGATCGAAGTCGTGGCCGAAAGCATCGAAGTGCTGGCCAAGTCCGACGCCCTGCCGTTCCAGGTGTCCACCGCACTCGAAAACGAGTCCGAAAACAAGCTGCCGGGCGAGGACGTGCGTCTGAAGTACCGTTACCTCGATCTGCGCCGCCCGTCCATGCAGCACAACCTCAAGCTGCGCTCCGACATGGCGAAGGCCGCCCGCGCCGCCTTGGACGAGATGGGCTTCACCGAGGTCGAAACCCCGACGATGATCAAGTCCACGCCGGAAGGCGCACGCGACTTCGTCGTGCCGGCCCGTCTGGTGCCGGGCTCCTGGTACGCCCTGCCGCAGTCCCCGCAGCTGCTCAAGCAGCTGCTGATGGTCTCCGGCGTGGAACGCTACTACCAGCTGGCCCGCTGCTACCGTGACGAGGACTTCCGCGCCGACCGCCAGCCGGAATTCACCCAGCTCGATATGGAAATGGCCTTCGTCGACCAGGAAGACGTGATGGCCATGGCCGAAAAGGTCATCGCCGCCATCTGGAAGTCCGCCGGCTATGAGATCCAGCTGCCGATCCAGCGCATCACCTGGAAGGAAGCCATGGACAAGTATGGCTCCGACAAGCCGGATCTGCGCTTCGGCAACCCGCTGGTCGAGCTGACCGACTACTTCAAGAACACCCCGTTCCGCGTGTTCCAGGCCGAATACGTCGGCGCCGTCGTGTTCAAGGGCGGCGCCGCAACGCCTCGCCGCCAGTTCGACGCCTGGCAGGATTGGGCCAAGCAGCGCGGCGCGAAGGGCCTTGCCTACGTAGTCTTCGGCGAGAACGGCGAGCTGAAGGGCCCCGTCGCCAAGAACCTGTCCGAAGAGGAACGCAACGGCCTGATGGAAGCCGTCGGCGCCGAGGAAGGCGATGCCGTGTTCTTCGCCGCCGGCCGCCGCGAATCCGCCCAGACGCTGCTGGGCGCCGTGCGTGTTGAATTGGCCGATCGCGCCGGCCTGCTCAAGCCGAACGAATTCGCGTTCACCTGGGTCGTGGACTTCCCGCTGTTCAAGCCGACCGATGATCCGGAAGACGACGACGTGGCGGTCGGCCACTCCAAGTGGACCTCCATGCATCACCCGTTCACGATGCCGTCCAAGGATTGGCTGGACACCTTCGACAAGGATCCGGAACACGCCATGTCCGACGCGTACGACATCGTCTGCAACGGCAACGAGATGGGCGGCGGCTCCGTGCGTATCCACCGTGACGACATTCAGGACCGCGTGCTCGATGTGCTCGGCATCACTGAAGAGGAAGCGAACGATAAGTTCGGCTTCCTGCTCGAAGCCTTCAAGTACGGCGCTCCGCCGCATGCCGGCATCGCGCTCGGCTGGGACCGCGCCGCGGCCATTCTCGCCGGCGCCGACTCCATCCGCGACGTCATCGCCTTCCCGAAGGCCGGCGGCGGCCGCGATCCGCTGACCGGAGCCCCGGCGCCGATCAGCGCCGAACAGCGCGCCGAAACCGGCGTCGACTACGATCCGGAAGAGGACGAGGAGTAATAATCATCGTCGATCAGACGGGGCCTTCCTTCGATCAGGAGGGCCCCGCCTTCGTATGCATTGCGGAATCCGGACGCCCTTCGGTAACATGACCCGTCTATACTGACCCTTTATGGCAGAAAAGATAGAAGAATATACCGCACCGCGTCCCAAGACGCCGCTGGTGCCGGGCTCTCGTCCCGATGGCCGACCGCTGGTTGAGCTCACCCACGTCGAAAAGCACTATGGCGACCTGCATGTGCTCAAAGACATCAACCTGACCGTCGACAAAGGCGAAGTGCTGGTGATCGTCGGACCCTCCGGCTCCGGCAAGTCCACGATGTGCCGCACGATCAACCGCCTGGAGACCATCGATTCCGGCGATATCCGCATCGACGGCAAACCCCTGCCGCAGGAAGGCAAGGAGCTTGCGCGCCTGCGCGCCGAGGTCGGCATGGTGTTCCAGTCGTTCAACCTGTTCGCGAACAAGACCATCCTCGAAAACGTCACGCTGGCCCCGATCAAGGTCCGTCACATGGACAAGAAGGAAGCCGAGGACCTTGCCATGGACCTGCTGGCCCGTGTCGGCGTCGACTCCCAGGCGTCCAAGATGCCGTCCCAGCTTTCAGGCGGCCAGCAGCAGCGAGTCGCCATCGCGCGCGCTTTGGCGATGCAGCCGAAGGTGATGCTGTTCGACGAGCCGACCTCCGCGCTGGATCCGGAAATGGTCAACGAAGTGCTTGACGTCATGGTCGAACTCGCCCATGAAGGCATGACGATGCTGTGCGTCACCCATGAGATGGGCTTCGCCCGCAAGGTCGCCGACAAAATCGTGTTCATGGCCGACGGCCGCATTCTGGAACAGAGCACGCCGGAAGACTTCTTCGAACATCCGCAGACCGACCGCGCCAAGGACTTCCTGTCGAAGATCCTGACGCACTGACGACGCGTCGACACGACGCAGCAGCGCGGAACGGAGACGGAGAAACGAAGATACAGAGAAAAGAACAGCCATGAGATTATTCAAACGTGCGCTTGCCGGCATATGCGCGGCCGCCTGCGTGGTCTCGTTGGCCGCCTGCGGGTCGGCCGACGAAGCGGGCAAAATCCGCATCGGCATCAAATTCGACCAGCCCGGGCTGGGCTTCAAGAAGTCCGGCACCTATGTCGGGTTCGACGTCGACGTCGCCACCTACATCGCCCGCGAACTGGGCTATTCCGAAGACGAGATCATCTGGAAGGAAGCCCCCTCCAAGCAGCGTGAGGCCATGCTGCAGAACGGCGACGTGGACATGATCCTCGCCACCTATTCGATCACCGACGAACGCAAGAAGGCCGTATCGTTCGCCGGCCCGTATTTCATCGCAGGCCAGGATCTGCTGGTGCGCAAGGGCGACGATTCCATCAACGGCCCGGAGGACCTGAACGGCAAACGCCTGTGCTCGGTGACCGGTTCCACGTCCGCGGCCACGGTCAAGGAGAAGTTCGCCTCCGAAGTGCAGCTGATGGAACAGCCCGGCTACGCCGAATGCGCGACCGCATTGTTCTCCGGCATCGTGGACGCCGTCACCACCGATGACATCATCCTGGCGGGCCTGGCCTCCGCCTCCCGCGGCAAGCTGGAAGTGGTCGGCAAACCGTTCACGCAGGAATACTACGGCGTGGGCATCAAGAAGGGCGACACCGAATTCGCCAAGAAGATCAACGCCGCGATCGTGCAGATGATCGAGGACGGCTCATGGGATCGCGCCATCAAGGACAACACCGAAGGCACCGATTACGAGCCGAATGAGGAATACAATCCTCCGACGCCGAACGAGGGGGAGAAGTGATGGAATCCTTCATCGAACTGTTCAGTGAATACGATGTTCCCGGCGCGTTCCTCGTCAATATCGAATTGACCTTGTGGTCGGCGCTGTTTTCGATGATTCTCGGCGTGATCCTCGTCATGATGCGCATCAGTCCGGTCTCGTCATTGCGCACGGTGGCCGGCGCCTACGTGGAATTGTTCAAGAACCTGCCGCTGACCATCATCATGGTGTTCATGGTGTTGGGCGTGTACGCGCAGCTGAAGCTGGGCTTTTCCGACACTTTCTCGACGAATTTCTTCTGGCTGGCCGTCACCGGTCTGAGCCTGTACACGGCGTCGTTCGTGTGCGAGTCGCTGCGAAGCGGCATCAACACCGTGCCGCTCGGGCAGGCCGAGGCGGCGCGTGCGCTTGGATTGAATTTCATGCAGTCGGCGACGCAGATCATTCTGCCGCAGGCGTTCCGCGGCTCGGTGGCGCCGCTGGGCAATACGCTGATCGCACTGCTGAAGAATTCCACGGTCGCGGCGGCCGCATCCGTTTCGACGGAGACTTCGTCGCTGATGAGTGAAATGATCGAATTCCGTCCGGATGTGATCGTTTCGATCTTCCTGATTTTCGCGTTCGGCTATGTCATCCTGATCATTCCGATCGGCATGCTGACGACGTACCTGTCCAACAAGCTCGCGGTGAGGAGGTGACGCGCGATGGCAAGCAATGAAAGCTCGATTCTGTTCGACCAGCCCGGTCCCAAAGGCCGTCGACTGATCCGTATCTTCAATTGGGCGGCCGGCATTGTTTTCGCGCTGGTCCTGATTGCGGTGCTGCTGCGCCTGCACAATCCGCCGGAAGGCGAAAACCAGCTGAGCTGGGAGTTGTGGAAGCCCGCGCTGGAGAAGGAAGCCTGGACCGATTTCTACCTTCCCGGCCTATGGATGACCGTGAAGGCGACGATCGTCGCCGTGGTCGGCTCGGTCGTGTTCGGCCTGCTGTTCGGCATCGGCCGTCTGCTGCCGAACACGCTGATCCGCGCCGTTTCCGCGGTGGTCGTCGAATTCTGCCGCGCGGTGCCGGTGCTGTTGATGATGATCTTCTTCTGGCGTTGGTTCGCGTTCGCCGGATTGTCGGATTCCTCCTATTGGGCCGTCGTGCTGGCGTTGGTGCTGTATAACGGTTCGGTCGTCGCCGAATTGGTGCGCTCCGGCGTCGGCAATCTGCCGGGAGGCCAGCGTGAGGCGTCGCTGGCGTTGGGATTGACCCGAACGCAGTCGCTGATGCAGATCGAAGTGCCGCAGGCCGTGTACGCGATGCTGCCGGCCGCCGTCACGCAGCTGGTGGTCGTGCTGAAGGACACCGCGCTTGGCTCGATCATCATGTATACCGACCTGCTGCAGGAGTCGCGTCGACTCGGCTCCATGTATTTCAATATTCTGCAGACGCTGGTGATGGCCGCGGTCATCTACTTCGTGGCCTGCTGGCTGTTGTCGCGTCTGGCCGAATGGCTGCCGTCGCGCATGCAGCAGCGTACCGCGGCCCCGGCCGAACCCGAGCCGGTCGCGCCGATCGCCATCATGGATCCGTCGAACGTCAACCAGATCGCCGTCGCCAAGGAAGTGCAGGAACTGCCGTTGGGCGGCACCCCGCGCCAGTATCATGTGCACCATCGCGGCACGAATGCGTCGATCCGCCAATGGCGTCACACCCGTTACATGCAGGGCTACGACGAAACGCATCCGGAGAGCCAGGTGGAGCATAAGCCGATGGAACTGCCTGAAATCTCGGAGCTGTTCAGATTCGGCGAAGGCAAGGAATCGGATTCGAGCGTCGCCGGCGAGGGGACTGGCCCGGATGCCGGAACGAACGGCAAGAAGGACGCCGACGGACAGGTCTAGGACCAATGAATGGGGCATTCATGGTGAGTTTACCGACATGTCATGTCGAATTTGACTGATATGGAGGGGTCCGTCACTTCGTGATTCTACGATTCGAGCAGGCGACGCCAAATGACGTCGCCTGCTCGAATCGTAGAGGGGAAGGACCTATGAACAAGGAGCGTGCGTATAGGTTCGCCGTATCGTGGCGACGCGTCGCGGCGTTCGTTGTCACGGGCGCGACGGTGGCGACCTTGTCGTTTGGCGTCGCGGCGCCGTCGTATGCCGACGAACAGGCGGCCCAGCGGTCAGCGGCGACGTACGACGTCGAATCGACTGACGATGTCATCAAGGACGAGGCCAGCGGCGTGTACATCAAACGCGTCGACGTGAGCGAGGACACGGTGACGCTTGGCTCGAAATCCACGGAACCGGTGAATCTGACGGACTGGACTATCCGTGATGACAAGGACAAGGACGATCATGTCTACGAAATCGCGGCCGATACGGTGCTGCCGGCTGCGGGAGATATGACCTTCGATCTGACCGATGGCACGTATGACATCGGTCTGGGCAAGGACGACACGGTGCGTGTATACAATGCCGACGGCGAGCAGGTGCTTCGCTTCCGCTTCCCCGACGGTGGCGTGGACGATGCCGTGTATGTGGCGAATTCCGATGCCGACGGCATGCAACAGGAAGGGGCGGATGGTTCCGGCGACGCCGGTGACGGAGACGACGGCGGCACCGCGGCCATGCCCGTCGCCGCATGGAACGGACTGGACCATGTGACCGTCGTTGATTCCGAAGATGAGTTCGGTGCGGGCGACGCGTTGGGCGACCATACCGACGGCAACCTGTCCGGCCTTGCATATGAGAGTTCAGCGGACGGCGACGTGCTGTGGGCCGCCGACAACGACCTGAATCCGACGTTGGGCGAGACGAAGGACAAGGGCGCAGGGTCGATCAACCGTTTCGTGAAGGCCACGGACGGCTCCTGGCATCAGGATCCCGACAACGGCTGGAGCTGGACCACCGCCGACGGCACGGTCAAGGGCGGCAAGCAGCTGCATTTCAAGGACGGCAAGGGCGGCGTCGACTCCGAAGGCATCACGCTGATTGACGGCGATGCTTCGGAAGGCGTGTTCATCGGCGCGGAACGCGACAACACCGACAAGAACAAGCCACGGCCGTCCATCCTGCGTTACGATGCGACCGGAACGACCTCCGACCTCAATGGTGATGGAGCTCAGGATCTGACTGCCGTCAACGAGTGGGATCTCACTGACGTGCTTGCCGAGGCCGGAGTGACGCTCGGAGAGGGCGACGACGCGAATCTCGGCGTGGAAGGCGTGGCCTTTGTTCCCAACGAATACCTGACCGGCAACGGTCTGCGCACTGTGAACGGCGAGACGTATGACCCGCAGCGGTATGACAATGATTACGACGGTCTGTTCCTGTTCGCGCTGGAGAAGACCGGGGGCGTCTATGCGGTGGCGCTGTCGAGCGAAGCCGGTGCCGATACGGCCCGATTGGTCGCCGTTGCCGACCTGCCTGCCGAGGCTTTGGCGGCCAAGTACAGCGGTCCGCGCGATCTGATGTGGGACGGCGATGACGATGTGCTGCTGGCGCAAGGGGACAATGACCGGCAGCAATCCATGCTGGCCACATATGAAATACAGGACGGCGCCTTCCGTGTGACGACGCTGACCGCCGAACCGGACGCGATCGCTTCCGCGAATTCGGAGGGCTTCGCCATGGCTCCCGACAGCACCGCCGCCGCAGTGGACGGCGGCGTGGACGGCACACTGTATAAGCAGGTGTTCTGGTCCGATGACGGAGTCACCGACGGCTATTCGCTGCGTATGGGCTATGTGGCGGTCGGCGATGCACCTGCCGATGGCGTTGACGTGACATTGTTCGGCGTGACCGATTTCCACGGCCACATCGAGAACGGCGCATATCTGGCGGGCGCGTTGGACGCGACCAGGCAGGAGCATCCGAACACGCTGTTCGTCGGCGTGGGCGATCTGGTCGGCGCGTCCGCCTTCGAATCGTCCATCGCCGACGACGTTCCGGCGATGGAACAGCTGAAGACGATGGGACTGGTCGCCTCCGCCACCGGCAACCATGAGTACGACAAGGGCGCCGCCGACCTGGCGGGCCGTATCGTCGAAACCATGGAACCGGCCCGATACCTGGCGGCGAACGTCAGCGGCGGCGGACTGGACGACGCGGTCAGCCCGTACGTCATCGAAGAGATCGACGGCAAGCGCGTCGCGCTGATCGGCGGCATATACGATACGTTGCTGTCATCCGTTTCGCCCGCCGGAATGAGCGGCGTCACCGTCACCGATCCGATCGCCGCGGTCAACGGATACGCCGACCGGCTGTCCGACGGCGACGAATCCAACGGCGAAGCCGACGCGGTCGTCGCGTTGGTGCACGCCGACGCCAATGCGCTGACCGGCCTCAACGAGAACGTCGATGCGGTGCTCGCCGGACATACGCATATCAATCAGACCGCCAAGACCGATTCCGGCGCTCCGATCGTCGAAACCGCGAATTACGGCACCGCCTTCTCCACCGTCGACCTACGGATCGACGGCACGGGCGCCGCAGCGCAGGTGACGGCGCAAGCGCGGATACACGACGTGTTCGACGCGGACGGCAATCCGCTGTACGAAGCCGACTCGTCGGTCGAAGCGATCTACGCCGACGCCAAAAAGGCCGCCGATGCACAGGGCGAAACGGTGCTGGGCACCATCGCCGAAGGATCCACCTTCAATCGAGGCGCCAGCGTTCCGGGCGATCTGACGACGCGTGGCGAGAACCGCGGCGTCGAATCCACCCTGGGCATCCTCAACGGCGACGTGGCGAAGTGGGCGGCCACCGAACACGGGCAGCATGCCGACGTCGGCGTCATCAACGCGGGCGGTCTGCGCGACGATCTCGACCCGGACAACGACGGCGTCATCACGTTGAAGGAAGCGCATGACGTGCTGCCGTTCGGCAACGAGAACGCCGTCGTCACATTGACCGGCGCGCAGTTGAAGACGATGCTCGAACAGCAATGGCAGCCGTTGGAATACGCGGAGGACGGCACCGCCCAGGCTCCGGAGCGTCCGGTGCAGTGGCTCGGCCTGTCAAGCAATGTCGACTACCATTACCGCACGTACACGAGGACCGTGGACGGCGTCGAAAAGACCTTCGGCGAAGTGTTCGACCTGACCGTCGACGGCAAGGCCGTACGGGACGCCGACGCCTTCACCGTGGCCGGCAACACGTTCCTGCTGTCCGGCGGCGATAATTTCACCGTCTTCACGCAAGGGACGGACTACACGACCACCGGATACATCGATTTCAACGATTTCTCCGAATACCTTGAAGCGCATCCGAGGATCGAGGCGTCCAAATCCCGTCACAGCGCGGGATTCGGCGATGTGAGGATCGACGGCAACACGGTGAGCTTCACCGTCAGCGGTCTGGCGTTCACCACGGACGAGGAACGCCCGGACACTGTGACGGTCAGCGCCAACGGCGTGGAATTCGGCAGCTTCGGTGATTTCGACTTCACCGGCGAGAGGAATGGCCCGTCGGCGGGATCCGTCGAGGTCAGCAGGACGTTGTCCGACGAGGAACTGCAGCGTTTCCGAGATGCGTTGTCCGAAGATAACGGCATCACCACAGCCGACATCAAGTTGGGCTTCGCGTCGGATTCGACGTCGGACGGCGGGAATTCCGATAAGCCGAACGGCGGCGTGAATCCTGGTGACGGTACCGGTAGTGCCGGTACGACGTCCGGCGGCGGTCTTGCCTCCACGGGCGCAGGCGTCGCGGGCCTGGCCATGTTCGGCGTCCTGCTCGCCGGCGCCGGCATGACGATGCGTCGTCGCATGAAGGTCTGAAGGATTTCCGAGGACTCATGCGAGGGGCGGGGCCGGGACGATGTCGGCCCCGCCTTTCGTTTTCGTCGCATTCCGTATGTCTGCAGATTTCGAGGGTATGATGGGCGGCACATACGTGCGCGAAGGAGCGTGACATGGCGGACACAGTGTGGAAGAGGAATCCTGCCGAATACCTGCGATACAACCCGTCCAGACGGCTGCATGACGTGGACGGCGCGTCCACGTCATGCTTCGACGGAAACCGTGAGGACGCGGAACGTTTCATGGAGGGCAATTCGGCGCGGATCGCCGACTATCAGCATCTGCTGTACGCCAACGGCGTGCGGGGGTCGAGACGTCGCCTGCTGATCGTGCTGCAGGGCATGGACGCCTCCGGCAAAGGCGGCATCGTACGGCACGTGTTCCGCCAAGGCGATCCGATGGGCATCCACTACCACGGATTCGGGCGGCCCAGCGAAGAGGAGCGCGCCCACGATTATCTGTGGCGGATTCGCCGCGAACTGCCCGACCCCGGGTGGATCGCGGTATTCGACCGTTCGCATTACGAGGATATCGTGATGCCGCACGTCTACGGCACGCTGCCGGAATCGGCGTGGCGGCCCCGATATGACGAGATCAACCGATTCGAAGCCGAATTGGCCGCCGACGGATGCGCCATCATCAAACTATTCCTCGTCATCAGCCGCGACGAGCAGAAAAAGCATTTTCTCGGTCGTCTTGACGATCCTACGAAATACTGGAAATTCGACGTCAGCGATTTGGACGCCCGCGCCCGCTGGAACGATTATATGAACGCATGGCAGGAGGTGTTCGAACGGACCAGCACCGAGGCCGCGCCCTGGTATCTGGTGCCTGCGGACAACCGCTGGTATTCGCGCGCCGTCGTCTCCGAACTGCTGCGTGCCACATTGCAGGATATGCATATGCGATGGCCTCCGCTCGACCCTGCGATCGACCCCGACAAGATCAGACGCGACCTGTACGACGAATTCTACTGACGGAAAATCCCGTCGAGGGGCCGACCGGCGAAACCCGTCGCAATCCTATGGGCCTCAATAGGCGGCGTCGCGTACACTCGACATCATGGCAGACGAACGAAACGAGAACGAAGCGCGGCGGGACGCGGGCGCGACGTACGGCTCTTTGGGCGCATTGGCGCCCCGATGGGACGACGACGAACGCAATATCGACACCGATGAGATCTATGAGCGGTTCTTTTCCTGGGTGGCCGACGTCAAGGGCGTCGAACCGTGGCCCCATCAGGAGGAGGCCATCATGGACCTGCTTGCCGGCGACCATGTGATCCTGAACACGCCGACGGGTTCGGGCAAGTCGTTGGTGGCGTTGGGCATGCATTTCGCGGCCCTGTGCACGGGGCGCCGCTCGTACTACACCGCTCCGATCAAAGCGCTGGTGTCGGAGAAGTTCTTCGACCTGGTCGAAGTGTTCGGCCGTGATCATGTGGGCATGATCACGGGGGACACGCATATCAACGCCGATGCGCCGATCATCTGCTGCACGGCCGAGATCCTCGCCAACCAGGCGTTGCGCGAAGGCAGGCGCGCGGACGTCGGCTGCGTGGCGATGGATGAATTCCATTATTACGGCGATTCCGATCGCGGTTGGGCGTGGCAGGTGCCGCTGCTGACGCTGCCGGATACGCAGTTCCTGCTGATGAGCGCCACATTGGGCAACGTCGACGCGATCGCCGACAAGCTGGAGGACATGACCGGCACGGACGTCGATATCATCGCCGACGCGCCGCGCCCTGTGCCGTTGGCGTACGAATACACGTCCGATCCGTTGGAGAAGACGGTGGAGTTGTCGTTCAACAAGGGCGAGACGCCGATCTACGTCGTGCATTTTTCACAGGACGCCGCATTGGAGACCGCGCAGGCGCTCGCCAGCACGGGAGTGTCGAGCAAGGAGCAGCGTGCCGCGATCGCGGAGGCGATGAAGGGCACGAAGTTCACGACGGCGTTCGGCAAGATCCTGCAGCGTCTGCTGCGCACCGGCGTCGGCATCCATCATGCCGGCATGCTGCCGCGTTACCGCCGGTTGGTCGAGCAGTTGGCGCAGCAGGGCCTGCTGCCGGTGATCTGCGGTACGGACACGCTGGGCGTGGGCATCAACGTGCCGATCCATTCGGTGGTGTTGACGGCGTTGACGAAATTCGACGGCACGAAGATGCGCCGTCTGCGTGCGCGCGAATTCCACCAGATCGCCGGACGCGCCGGCCGTATGGGCTTCGATACGGAAGGTCTGGTGATCGCCGAGGCGCCCGAATACGAGATCGAGAACGCGAAGGCGCTCGCCAAGGCCGGCAACGATCCGAAGAAGCTGAAGAAGGTGAAGCGCAAGAAGGCTCCGGAAGGATTCGTCACCTGGAATCAGAATACGTTCGAAAAACTGATCGATGCCGCGCCGGAGACGCTGACGCCGCATATGCGCGTCACGCATTCGATGGTGCTGAATGAGGTGCAGCAGGGCGGCGACGCACGTCGGCGCATCGATCGATTGATCGATGATTCCGCGCAGACGCCCGAACAGAAGGAGCGTCTGCACGCGCGCGCGGATGAGATCTTCCAGACGCTGTTCGACACGAACGTGATCGAGACGGAAGACCGTGAGGACGGCGGCAAGGATTATTTCCTGACGATGGACGTGCCTCAGGATTTCGCGCTCGACCAGCCGTTGAGCCCGTTCCTGCTGGCCGCGCTCGAACTGCTGGACCCGGAGTCGGAAACCTACGCGCTTGATGTGATCTCCATGGTGGAATCCACGCTGGAGGACCCCAAGCAGGTGCTGAAGGCGCAGGAGCGTCAGGCGCGCGATGCGGCCATGGCCGCGATGAAGGAGGAGGGCGTCGACTACGACGAGCGCATGGAGCGCCTGCAGGAGGTCACATATCCCAAGCCGCTTGAGGATATGCTCGACGCCGCGTTCACGCAATACCGCCATGATGTGCCGTGGGCGAACGATTACTGGCTGAGCCCCAAATCCGTGGTGCGCGACATGGTGGAGACCGCGTCCGATTTCACCGGATACATAGCGCGCTACAACATCGCCCGTTCCGAAGGCACGCTGCTGCGCTACCTGTCGGACGCGTACCGTGCGCTGGCCCGCACCGTGCCGGTGGAGAAACGTGACGAGCGTCTGCGGGACATCATCTCCTGGCTGCGCGTGGTCGTGCGCTCCATCGATTCGAGCCTGGTCGACGAATGGGAGAACGCCGGCGAATCCTCGGCGTCCGAGGATGCGGCGACTCTGGCCGCTCCGGGCGCGAGGAACGCGGTGGTCGAGGACCGCCGCGGCCTGATCGTGCTGGTGCGCAACGCCATGTTCCGCCGCGTGCAGCTGATGGACCTGGACCGCCCCGAGGAACTGGGCTCGATCGACAAGGATTGGGGCTACGGGGTGCACGAGTGGGAGGACGTGCTCGACGACTATTACGACGAACACGAATACGTGAACACGGACGCCAAGGCGCGCAGCGGCGAGCTGTTCATCCTCGACGACCGCAACGAGCAGAGCGAACACAGCTGGAAAGTGCGCCAGATCATCGACGATTCCGACTGTGACCACGATTGGGCGATCACGGCCGTCGTCGACCTGGACACCACGCAGGAGACCGGTGAGGTCGTGTTCTTCGATTACGAAGTGACCCACTGACGGAACGCGGACGTGCCGCTGCGGGCATTCTGTGACGGACACCGGCTTCGAACAGACGTTCGACATGGGGTAGGATGGTCGATATGACTGAGGATCTGTTCGGAGCCAGTGACGCGCCCGATGATATGACGCGACCGTTGGCCGTACGCATGCGGCCCTCCACATTGGACGAAGTGGTGGGCCAGCATCGCGTGCTCGGCGAAGGCTCTCCATTGCGGCGTCTGGCCAATCCGGCATCGAAAGGCTCGCTGACCGCGCCCAGCTCCATCATCCTGTTCGGACCTCCCGGCGTGGGCAAAACCACCCTGGCGTATATCGTCGCCAAACAGTCCGGCCGTGTGTTCGAGGAACTGTCCGCCGTCACATCCGGAGTCAAGGACGTGCGCGACGTACTCGCGCGCGCCCACGAACGTCTTGTCGCACAAGGCAAGGAAACCGTACTGTTCATCGACGAGGTGCACCGCTTTTCCAAATCGCAGCAGGACGCGCTGCTGCCCAGCGTGGAAAACCGCGACGTCACCTTCATCGCGGCGACAACCGAAAACCCAAGCTTCTCCGTCATCAAACCGTTGCTCAGCCGATCGGTCGTCGTCAAACTCGAATCATTGGAACCCGAAGACCTGAAAACACTGATCGAACGAGCCCTCAATGACGTGCGAGGCCTGCAAGGCGAAATCCGTGCCGACGATGCCGCCATCGACGACATCATCCGCATGTCGGGCGGCGACGCGCGCAAGGCCCTGACCATACTCGAAGCGGCCGCCGGCGCCATCACAGGCGACAAGGAACGCAGAAAAGGAGCCCGCAGGCCCAT
Source organism: Bifidobacterium sp. LH_449 (assembly GCF_056356755.1). Taxonomy (NCBI): domain Bacteria; kingdom Bacillati; phylum Actinomycetota; class Actinomycetes; order Bifidobacteriales; family Bifidobacteriaceae; genus Bifidobacterium; species Bifidobacterium sp. LH_449. The sequence continues at coordinate 63,359 of NZ_JBKEUV010000012.1, read as the reverse complement.
CATCACGCCCGACGTCGTCTCGCAGGTCATGGATGTGGCCACCGTGCGCTACGACAAGGACGGCGACGACCATTACGATGTAATCTCCGCATTCATCAAATCCATGCGCGGCTCCGACCCGGACGCGGCATTGCATTACCTGGCCCGCATGCTGCGCGCCGGCGAGGATCCGCGCTTCATCGCGCGGCGCATCATGATCGCCGCGGCCGAAGACGTCGGCATGGCCGCGCCGCAGATCCTGCAGGTCACCGTCGCCGCCGCGCAGGCGGTGGCGCTGATCGGCATGCCGGAAGCGCGCATCATTCTGGGCGAAGCGGCCATCGCCGTGGCCACTGCGCCGAAATCCAACGCAAGCTACAACGCCATCAACGAGGCGCTCGCCGACGTGGACGCCGGCCTGATCGGGCAGGTGCCGCTGCATCTGCGCAATGCGCCGACCGCGCTGATGAAGAGCTGGGGCAACCATGAAGGCTACCGGTACGCCCACGACTGGCCGGGGGCGGTCGCGCCGCAGCAGTATATGCCGGACGAACTGATGGGCCGGCAATACTACCAGCCGAACGACCGAGGCTACGAGCATGAGATCAAATCCCGCCTGGAGCGTCTGCGCGCGATCGTGCATAGCGAGGACGGCGTGCGGCAGGAGGAGCGCGGTGGGAGAGCCATGCGAAACGGTCATGTCGAACAAGCGGCGCGACCGAAGCCGGCCGAACAGGCAAGGCAAACCGGTCGGACCGAACGATCCGATCCGTCCGGCGCCGGCGAATCCCAAAACTGAAACCTGCCGCGGCAAGTCGCCTGCGGCTCCGGTATCGTATGAGCGGAAACGCTTGACGCCGCCCGCGGTCGGCATCAGGTCTGCCGACATCATCAGAGGGAGATCCATATGAACGATATGAACGTGGAACGCATACCCGTGATCGGCATCGTGCCGTTGGTCGATTATTCCAAGGAAAGCCTGTGGATGCTGCCGGGCTATATGGACGGCATCGTCGAGGCGGGAGGCACGCCGGTCATGCTGCCGTTGACCGACGATGATGCGCGCATCCGCCAACTGGTGGCGATGTGCGACGGCATCCTGTTCACCGGAGGCCAGGACGTGGATCCGGCCCTGTACGGCGAAACGGCGACCGAGGAATGTCTGGCCGGCAAACCGGAACTGTGCCCGGAACGCGACCGTATGGAGCCGAAGCTGCTGATGCGGGCGTTGCGTGAAGACAAGGCCGTTCTGGGCATCTGCCGCGGCATGCAGCTGATCAACGTGGCGTTCGGCGGCAACCTGTGGCATGATCTGCCGAGCGAACATCCAAGCGGCGTGGAACACCATATGCCGAATCCGCCGTACGACCTCTTCGGCCATGAGGTGACGCTGCAGGAAGGCACGCCGCTGGCCGATCTGATGGAACAGGCCGGCGAGGGGAGCCGCATCGCGGTGAACAGTTATCATCATCAGGCCGTCAAAGAGCTCGGCGAAGGGCTTGCGGTCATGGCGAGGTCGGACGACGATGTGATCGAAGCGCTGTATCGTCCGGCATCACGCTTTGTGTGGGCCGTGCAATGGCATCCGGAATTCCTGCACAAGCGCGACGAACGCAGCCGCATGATCTTCCGAGCATTCGTCGATGCGGCGCGCGCATAGCGACCGCCGCGCCGGCGTGCGTGATATGCGGGCGTCCGCATGGGCGGCGCCGGTCGGCGACACGCCCATGCCATATGCGGATTCGTTTTCGCGGGCATATCGTATATATTGCAGTTCGCGGGAGGCTCGCCTGCACCGCTTTTTCCGCCAGGATGAGTCCGCGATTTTCTTGTATACGACCATTAGATGCTATTGGAGCGAGGAAGACTATGTCTCAATCCGGTATTGAATTCTACGGCGCGGCCTGGTGCGGCGATTGCCGCCGCGCCCAGCAGGTATTCGCCCGCTACGGCGTGGACTATGACCATCACGATATCGAACATGAGGAGGGGGCCGCGGCGAAGGCCGAAGAGATCAGCGGCCAGAAGCATATTCCGGTGATCCGTTTCGCCGACGGCACCGTTTTCGTCGAGCCGACCAATCCCGAACTGACGAATAAGCTGAAGGAGCTCGGTCTGATTGGTGAGTGAAGCATTGAATCGCGCGGAATCGGATTCCGCCGACGCCGCAGACGATGAACGCATTCCGGGCAAACTGATCGGCGCGATTTTCGCCGTCGGCTCCCTCGCCTTCATCGGCATCCTCACCGAAACGGTGATGACGGTGCTGTTCCCGCAGCTGATGCAGGAGTTCGGCGTCGACACGGCCACCGTGCAGTGGATCACCACGATCTACCTGCTGAGCGTCGCGGCCACGATGCCGCTGTCGTCGTATCTGAAACGACGTTTCAAGCTGAAGAATGTGTTCATCGCGGCGCTCACGTTGGCCGTGCTCGGCTCGCTGATCATGATCGTCGGCCAATCGTTCCCGGTCATTCTGCTGGCGCGTGTGATCCAGGGCATCGGATCGGGTATGGCGACGCCGCTGATGATGAACATCATCCTTGAGCAGTCGCCGCGATCCAAAGTCGGGCGTCTGATGGGCGTCGGCTCGCTGGTGATCACCGTGGCGCCGGCGATCGGCCCGACCGTCGGCGGCGCGGTGACCAGCGTGCTGCCGTGGCGTGCGATTTTCGTCATCGTCGTTCCGGTCATCCTGCTGCTGTCGCTGCCGTTGGGACTGCGTTGCATCGAACAGAAGCGCCCGACGGAATCTGCCACGCTGAATCCTGTGCAGTTCCTGTCGATCGTCCTGGCATTGTGCGGCCTGGTGATGTTCCTCAATCAGACCGGCGTCGCCATCGGCGCGATGGTGTCGTCCGGCGACGCCGCGGCTTCCTGGATCGCCGCCATCGCCAGCCTCGTGGTGGGCCTTGCCTCGCTGCTGTTCTTCGGATATTCGTCGCGTCGTTCGTTCTCACCGCTGATCCGTTTGGGGTGGCTGCGCGACCGCGTCGTGCTGCTGCATCTGCTGCCGTACACGATTCTGCCGATGGTCGGCATCGGGTTCGGTTATGTGATCACGAATCTTGCGCAGCTGTCGTTGGGCGCGGACGCGTTCCTCGCCGGCGCCTTGGTGTTGCCGGGCGCGTTGATCGGCGCGTTCTTCGCGCCCGTGGGCGGCATGCTGTACGACCGGTTCGGCCCGGCCCGACCGATCACCGCGTCGTTTTCGGTGGCCCTGCTGGGGCCGGTGCTGCTGCTGGTGTTTTCCATGCATCTGAACACGGCCATGCTGGCCGGCTTCTACTTCATTTTCGGCCTGTGCTATGCGCTGGGCTTTTCGAACATCATGACCAGCGCGTTGAGCGGCGTCGCCCGCGAATTCGCCCCGGACGGCAATGCGGTGTTCAACACATGCGTGCAGTCCGGCGGCGCCGCCGGCACGACGCTGTTCTCCACGATTCTGTCGGTGGCGCAGGCCGGTTCGGGCGCCGAAGGCAGCGAATCGTTCCGCCACGCCTCCGCTGTGGGCGGCATGTGGACCTTCGCGGCGATGACGGTGATCTGTGCGATCGCCCTGACACTGCTCGTCTGCGCGTTCCGCACCCGTGCGGCGCGTCAGCGTGCGGCCGATCGGCGTGCGGACTGACGCGCCGGCTGGCGGTCCGCGGCGCGGATGGGCGTGTGGCGCGGAGTCTTCCGTGATATAGGTATGGGCGGTCCTCTCCCCGTTGAGAGGGCCGCCCACATTCGTAAGATGGGTCCGGCGTCGACGCCGCCTGGACCCTGCGGCTTTCCGGTATGCGGCGTCAGTACTTGTTGGCGCCGCTGCCGACGAAATTCACTTCGAATCCGCGGTGATAGTGCAGGAACATGTCGGCGCCGTAGCGGTCGACCGGGCGGTGGGTGAACAGCATGCGGATCGCGAATGCGGTCTGTGCGTCATGCGGCAGGTCGAGGAACGCCTGGTGGGCGTCCCAATACGGGGTGTGGCAGATCGCGGCGTCCGGCACGTACGCGTATCCGTAGCCGTCTTCGTTGACATAGCCCATGAACGGCAGGTCCCACGCGTGGTGTTCGGTCAGCTGCTTCTTGAAATCCTCCACGATGTCCAGCGCCTCGTCGCCGATGCCCAGGCTCTTTGCCACTTCGTTCGCCGCTGCGGTCTTGGCGGCGGCGTCTTCCCCGAACATGGCGAGGTCAACGGTGATGGTCGGCTTGTTTTCCGTCATGATGATCGTCCTTTTCCGATGTCAATGAACATGGGATTCATGTTCATGAATGTTCGATTCAAATATGAATGGAACATTCGGTGTTGTGTTGATGATGTTGTGCAATGATGTCCGCTTATCGCGTCCGTGAGCAACATTAGCACGATTAAATGGCGCAAGATGGCCGTTTTTTGGATTAGCGGAGTCAACAAATCGCATTTTTGTTGACATGAAGCCGTTTCTGTGACATGAAGAAAACTTCAAAAAGATAACATTGAGAGTGTTCTTTTTAAAATGCGTTTATATGTTCGATTTTTGTGCAAGCGAACAAACCTGCATGGAAACCATCGTGCTGTGATATCGGAGTCGCCGCATATTGTGGTGCGCATGGGAATCGACAACGCACATAAGCTGATCGTCAACTGCCTGCCGCTGACAGCACAGGAACGAGAGACGTTCGTTCGCGCCGCGAAAGACGTGCCGCAGGAATTCGTCGGCGAGGAATCGCATCGCGGCGACATGTCGTGGAGCGCCGTCATGCCCGAATCGCTGCAAGGCGCAGTCACGGCCATCGTCGGCAACGTGCCCGCGGACGTCTGCATGCAATGCCCGCGTCTTGAATGGCTGCAGACGTGGAGCGCCGGAGTGGACGGCTATCTGCGTGCGGGCGTGGCCGGACGCGGCGTCATGCTGACCAATGCCGGCGGGGCGTATGGGCGGAGCGTTTCGGAGCATATGTTCGCGATGATGTGGTCGCTGATGCGCAACATCCCGCAATATGCGCGCAACCAGGCGCGGCGGATCTGGGCCGATGAAGGCGTCGCGCTGAGTCCCTCGGGCAGGACGGCGCTGATCGTCGGCACGGGGGACATCGGCTCGCATTTTGCGATGCTGTGCAAGGCGGTCGGCATGGCGACGTGCGGCGTGCGCCGTGACCGGTCGAAGGGCGCCGCGGGCATAGACGACATGTACGGTTTCGACGATCTCGACATGCTGCTGCCGCAGGCCGACGTGGTGGCGCTGTGCGTGCCGTCCTCGCCGAACACGCGTCGTCTGGTCGATGCGAGAAGGCTCGCGTCGCTGAAGGATGACGCCGTCCTCATCAATGCGGGCCGAGGCGACGCCGTCGATATGGAAGCGTTGAATGACGCGCTTCGCGCAGGTCACCTGTACGGCGTGGGCCTGGACGTCACCGATCCCGAGCCATTGCCCGCCGGGCACCCGCTATGGGACGCGCCGCGCTGCCTGATCACGCCGCACGTCGCAGGCGGCAATCATATGGCGGAGACGCCGAATCGCATCATCAGGATCGCGCTGTCCAACGTACGCGCATACGCGTCCGGCCAGCAGTTGATGAATCTGGTCGAATAGCCGAAATCAAACCGGAAATATGCGGCGCGTCCGCCGTCGGCGTCTCCCGTCGCCGGCGGGCGTCCGTCGTGCGCATTGCTGCGGCGACGCGGCGTGGAATGTGATGGATTTGCAAAAATAAAATCGTGTGACTAATATCACGTTGCGTCAATAAGGCGGAAAGCGGCACTGAAGCCGCGTTCCGTTTTTTCGTTACCCGCTCAAAGAGGAAGGGTGCATGCATGTCTGATGCTCCACAGCAAACATCCAGCAAAGGTCTGCAAAAAAGCCTGAAACTGGTTTTCGTGTATACCGTCGCCACCGGATCGATCTTCACTTTCGTCAGCTACTGGGACTCGGTGTTCTTCAGCTACTGCGGCGCCGGAACGTTCCTGGCGTTCGCGCTGATGACCGTGGCCATCCTGCCCGTCGCGCTGGTCTACAGCGAAATCTCGCCGCTGTTCAAAACCGCGGGCGGCGAACTGATCTACAACACCGTCGGATTCAACAAGCATGTCGGATTCCTCGCATCATGGCTGATCATGGCCGCCTGGATCTCCGTGCCGCCCGCGGTCGTCATGGCCATCGCCACCTATCTGGGCAAGCTGTTCAACCTTGATCTGAGCTTCCGGACCATCGTCATCATCGGCGTCGTGATCCTCGTCGCGGTGTTCCTGATGAGCCTGCAGGACATCAAGGTGCTGGTCAAGGCGCAGGCCACCTGCCTGTTCGCCAACATCATCACCACGCTGATCACCGCGGTGCTGATCCTGACCTCCGGCCACTGGAGCTTCGACAACGTCGCCAAGCTGTTCGACTTCTCCTCCTTGGATTCCACGATGGGCATACCGGCGTGGATCATCGGCATGGCGTTGCTGATCACCCCGTATTTCGGCTTCGAAACCGTCCCGCAGATGGTCGAGGAAGGCGACTTCCCGACCAACAACACCAAGGCCGCCATCTGCGGCTCCGTGCTCACTTGCGGCGCCATCTACACGATCTTCTTCTTCTGTGTGGCGGGCCTGGCCCCGGTCAGCGACCTGCTCGCCGGAGACGCCGCCAACGGCTTCATGACGATCACGGCCATGCAGAACATCCTCGGATGGAAGTTCTGGCCGGTCGCCTACGGTCTGATCTCCATCCTGATGGGCATGACCGCGTCCATCCTGGGCTTCTGGATGTCCACCGTGCGCATGCTGTACTCGATGGGCAAGAAGAACTTCCTGCCGCAGGCCTTCACCAAGGTCAACAAGCATCAGCAGCCCATCCTGCCGAACATCTTCCTGCTGGGCGTCAGCCTGACGTTCATCCTGCTGCAGAACGCGGGCAGCTTCATGAACGACTTCTTCAACCTGATGTCGTTCGGCTGCGCCTGCGCGTACGCGATCACGACCGTCTCCGCCATCCGTATCCACCACAGGCATCCCGAATGGTACAAGGGCAACAAGAACGTGGTCAAGGGCGGTGACGCGTTCCGTGTGCTCGCCATGCTCATCATGATCGCCATCGCGTTCTTCTGCACGTTGGGACAGGGAATCGGATCGTGGATCTCCTTCGGCGTCTACCTCGGCATCGGCGTGCTCATCTGGGCGTGGATGGTGCTGGTGCGCTGGAAGAAGACCAAGGTCGTCATCGAAACACCGGACGGCGAAACCGAATTCTGAGCCGTACAGGCAAGCCGCTGAAAGCAAAAGCGAAACTTGGGCGTTTTGACGCTGAAACGCCCGGACCATTAACCAACAACCGAATTATCAAAGGAGACAACATCATGGTTCAGCCCAAGCTCGAAGGCAAGGTCGCCCTCATCACCGGTGCCGCTGCGGGACTCGGCGAAGGCATCGCCGAAACCTATGTGAAGTACGGCGCGAAGATCTGCATGGTCGACCTGTCCCCGGACGTCGAAAAGACGGCCGACCGCATTCGAGGCATGTACGAGGGGGCCGAAATCATCACCTGCGTGGCCAATGTGGCCGATAAGGCGCAGATGGTGGATGCGGCCAGGAAGACCGCCGAAGCTTTCGGCACCGTGAACATCGCATGCTGCAACGCCGGCGTGTGCCGTCTGGCCCCGTTCGAGGAAATGACCGACGAGATGCGCGACTTCCACATCGACGTCAACATCAAGGGCGTATGGAACACCTGCCAGGCTGTGATCCCGTATCTGCTGGAGAACAAGGGCGGCGCCATCGTCATCGCGTCCTCGGTCACCGGCGATATCGTCGCCGACGCGGGCGAGGCCGCCTACGCCATGACCAAGGCCGCTCTGGTCGGCCTGACCAAGTGCCTCGCCGTCGAATACGCTGACCGCAACATCCGCGTCAACTGCTCGCAGCTGGGCTACGCCCGCACCCCGATGGTCGAGAAGATGGCCATCGAATCCAATCCGGACGATCCGGAAAGCGCCATCAACGACATCGCCGTCGGCGTGCCGATGAAGCGCCTCGCCAAGCCGACCGAAGTCGGCGAACTGTTCGCCTTCCTCGGCTCCGACGAGGCCAGCTACATCACCGGCGCCCAGATGGTCATCGACGGCGGCAGCACGTTGCCGGAAACGATGAGCATCGGCACCAACTGACATCGGAGCGAATAAGGCTTGCCGACGGGCAAAGGCCGGATGCGCATTGCGGGAGAGCATGCGCATCCGGCCTTTCGTCGTTCAGAGTTCCGCATCCGTTCATCCGCCGTTCGTATGCATGTGCATCACGGTTCACCGCGTTGGTGTATCCCTGTGCGTGCGCGCGCCTCCACTGCACCTGATTGCGGAAACGGCGCCGAGGCGTATCGCGCAGTCATCCAAGGAGAGGAACCTACATGGGCAAATCACGTATACGCACATCGATGGTCGCAGGGATGTCCGGCATCGCGGCGATCGCGATGCTGTCGGCGGTGGCGGCGCCAGCCGCCGGAGCGGCCACCGACACCTACTACAGCAGCAAACAACCGTACGTCGCACCTGACGCCACGACGCTCGCCGGATATTCCAAGGCCCCTGAAGGTTATGGGCCGGTGTACACCGAGATGGTCGCACGTCACGGATCCCGCGGTCTTTTCCAGCTACAAATATGATGCCCTGCTGAAGCTCATGGCGCAGACCGCCGCGGAAAACGACGGATTCGTGAGCGAAGAGGCCGGGCGGACCTTCATGTCCAATCTGGACGCCATCACTGCGGCAAACGTCGAAAACGGCTACGGCATGCTCACCGGCCAAGGGGCCACCCAACATCAAGGCATTGGGGAGCGCGCATACGATCGCAACAAGGCGTTGTTCGATGCCGCCGCCGCGGAGGGCGGAAGCATCGCGTACGAATCCTCCGGCGAGTCTCGGGCCACCGAATCCGGAGAGAACTTCAAAATCGGTTTCGACGAAGCATCGGGCAATGCGCTGTCGGATTCCTACGTGACGCCGACCGATGCCGCGGACGCGGGCGCCGGCGCCCCGTTCCAGAAAAGCCCCGACACGTTGTATTTCCATAAGACTGAGAACCCGGACGGCAGCGAAAAGACCGGCGGCGCATATGACATCGCCAAGCGTTACGAAGACTTCGTCGAAAACGATGGAATCATCGCCAATGCGGAGGACTACATCGAAAACGTGCAGGCTTCGCGGGACGTCTCCTACGCGCTGCTCGGGCAGATCTTCACAGAGGACTTTCTGAACAAGATCGATGACGGGACCTATCGCTGGTACAACACCGTCAATGGCAAAGAGGACGAGAACGAAGACGGACTCGATGACGAAACGCAGGAGCCCATTACCAACTGCGCTCCGAACGCGGGCCCGCAGGACGCCGACGCGTGCGGTGAAACCGGTAAGAAGATCGCGTCCGTGGTGGACGCCGCAATGGACCTGTACAACCTGTATATCATCGCGGCCGACATGCAGGCGGAAAACACCGGCTCCCATGTCTTCGGCTTCGACCGGTATTTCGAGAACATCCCCGCGGAAGACGGCAACGTGTTCGCCTGGATTCTTGATGCCGAAGATTTCTACGAGAAGGGGCCGAGCTACGCGGGGCAGGACGAAACGTACCGCATCGCACAGCCGTTGCTCGACGACTTCTTCGATTCGATCGATGAGCGCATGTCCGGCGGTGAGACCGTGGCCACCTTCCGTTTCGCCCATGCCGAAACCATCATGCCGTTCGCCGCGTTGCTGAAACTGCCGGGCTCCGGCATCCAGGCCCCGGCCGTGGCGAACCCCACCTCCGACGGCGACGTCTACAACTATGCGAACAACGATTGGCGCGGCGAATCCGTCACGCCGATGGCCGCCAACATTCAGTGGGACGTGTATGCCAAGGAAGGCGTCGATCCGGTGACGGGCAAAGCCTATACGCCGATCGTGCGCATGCTGTACAACGAGAACGAAATCGCGTTCAACGATTCCTGCACGCCCGTCGCGGAAGGTTCCTTGTGGTATAAGGAAACCGAGCTGAAGCAATGCCTGTCCGGCATCGCCACGGACGAGGACCCGCGTATCGTGACGGCGTCCGACGTCGCCGATGCGCAGGGCGGACCTGCCGAAAAGCTGGCCGCCACCGGAGCTCCCGTCTTCGTCGCCGCGAGCGCGGCCGCGATGCTCGCCCTCGCGGGCGCATCGCTGTGCGTGTGGCGCGCCCGTCGCTGAAATCGGACGGGATTCACGCAGGCAGCCGTTTCATCAGCGATTCCACGTGGCCTTTCGCCCGAACGTTGTAGCGGGCGAGCATGATGACGCCGTTCTCGTCGATGACGAACGTCGAGCGAATCGGGCCGACGTGTCTGCGGCCGTAAAGATTCCGTTCCCCGAACGCGCCGTACCTGCGATGCACCTGCAGGTCCGCGTCGGACAGCAGGGGGAACGGGATATGGTCGCGTTCGCGGAATTCGGCGAGCCGGCTCACCGAATCCTTCGAAACGCCGACCACCTGATATCCCAGAGCCGACAGGCGTGCGATGTTGTCGCGGAAATCGCACGCCTCCGCCGTGCATCCCGGCGTCATCGCCGCAGGATAGAAATACAGCACTACGCGCCGTCCGCGCAATGCCGTCAAGGAGATGTCGCCGCCCCGATCGCAGGGAAGCGTGAAATCCGGGGCCGCGTCTCCCTGTTGCAGGCGCACCGCGTCGTCGTTCCCGTCGTCGGGCGCATTCGTCATATCCGTATCGTGTTCCGTCATGGTTCCATCGTAGACGAGCAACGGCGACGGTCGGTGCGATGGACTCGCCGGCGAGCGCGCGACGCCGCGTCGACGTCTATCGGCGGATGCGCCTGGAGAACATGACGCTGTCGCCGAGTCCGTCGAGGGCGAGGCCGAATGTCAGCGAATTGGGGTCTCCCGTCAGATCGGGGATGTGGGCGTCCAGCTGTTCGACATCGTTCCGATCGTCGTTCCAAGGTTCCGCGGTGGACACCGAACGGAACAGGGGCGTGACCGCCTGTCGGTCGCGTGCGTCAAGGCGAATCAGCGGAACTGCCATCGTCGCCTCCAATGGTCCGACGGTCTGATGCGGTGCGGGGCCTGTGCGCGGCCGGCGTGCATGCCGGCGCCGTCCTGACGGCATTCCGTTTCGTCGGCAAGCGTAGCATGCCTGCTCGTTCCGGGCTGGGTTTACAGTGCTTCATGTGAAGAAGACCGATGCGCGCGATGGGGTGACGACTATGGGAAACGGTACGGCCGGGCATGCTCCGCAAGCCGCTTTTGCGATTCAGGGCCGTAGGGGGACGATCATACTGATCGCGGTCGGCCTTGCCTGCGGCGTGCTGTCGGGACTGTTCGGCATCGGCGGCGGCACGATCATCGTCCCTGCGCTGATGTGGCTGGGATTAAGCCAACGCCAGGCGGCTGCGACGTCGCTGGCGGCCATCGTGCCGACCTCGTTGGCCGGTGTGGTTTCCTATGCGTCCAGCGGAAGAGTCGATTGGCTATCCGCATTGCTGCTGGCGCTCGGCGTGGTCGCCGGCAGCCAGATCGGCAGCCTGCTGTTGAGCCGCCTGCCGGAAGCGGTGCTGCGTTGGATCTGGGTGGTGTTCCTCGCATGCGTCATCGTTCAGCAGCTGACGTTCACGCCATTGCGCGACGGGCGGATCGTGCTGCACCCGTGGTCCGGATTGCTTCTGATCCTGCTGGGCGTGTTCGTCGGTACGATGTCGGGCATTCTCGGCGTCGGGGGAGGCGCGATCATGATGCCCGCATTGTCGTTCCTGTTCGGTGCCGGCGATCTGCTGGCGCGCGGCACATCGCTGCTGGTGATGGTGCCCGGCGCGATTTCCGGCACGGTGACCAATTGGAAGCGCGGCCTGGTCGAGTTGCGCGGCGTGCTGGGCATCGGCGTATGCGCCGCGCTGACCGCGCCGCTGGGCACGTGGATCGCAGGAATGATCTCCCCACGCACCGGCGCGCTGCTGTTCGCCGCCTGGCTGGCGATCATCGCGGTCAAAGGCGTGATGTCGGCGGTGAAGGCGACGCGCGGCTGAAGGCCGCGTTGCTGATAGCATTGAAAGGCAGTGTGACGAAGATCGGAAGAGGATGGTGGCATGGAGAATAAACGGCGTTCGCACATTGAGCGTTGGCATATTATGTTGCGTGCCATGAGCATGGAGATCCGCGAGCATAAAAGCTCGTTCGTCGTGTACGTGGTGCTGCGCGTGCTCGTATTGCTGACGCTGGTCCTGCAGTTTTTCAACGGCAACTACGAAAGCGTGTTCCTCTGCCTGCTGACCCTGGTGCTGCTGGTCATGCCGAGCTTCGTGCAGGTGGCCTTCCACATCGAATTCCCCTCCGTGCTGGAAGTGATCGCGCTGCTGTTCATCTTCGCGTCAGAGATTCTTGGCGAAATCAGCGCGTTCTATGAAAGCTTTCCGTTCTGGGATACGATTCTGCACACGCTGAACGGCTTCCTGATGGCGGCCATCGGCTTTTCATTGGTGGATCTGCTGAGCCGCAGCGAAAAAATCAAATTCGAACTGTCGCCGTGGCTGATGGCGATCATCTCCCTGTGTTTTTCGATGACGATCGGCGTGCTGTGGGAGTTCTTCGAATTCGCGATGGACAACATGTTCGGTCTTGACATGCAGAAGGACACGGTCGTCCATTCCATCGCCACGGTGACGTTGGACCCGAATCATGCGAATGCCGTCGTCACGATCGACGGCATCGCCGATGTCGCCGTCAACGGGCGGGACCTGGGGCTCGGCGGATACCTTGACATCGGCCTGTACGACACGATGGAAGACCTTATCGTGAATTTCATCGGCGCCGTCGTCTTCTGCGTATGCGGCTTCCTCTACATCAAATACCGCGGCCATGGCTCGGTCATCAGCAAATTCGTGCCCCGTCGTAAAACGAAGGAGCACGATTTCCTGCAGCGGATCCTGGACCTGCACGACGCCGAGGCGTCGGACAAACTCAGCGGACCGACAACGTCTGACTGAGCGTATGTGACGCGTGCGGCGCGACGGTGACGGCCTGATCGCGGTTCGCGGCGGCTTCCACGCAGACGAATCCACGCCATTCGCCGGTCTGAAGGTCGCCCAGCGAATCGCCGAGCTGTTCGCCCGGATTCCAGACGACGGTCTGCGGCGCGCCGGCGTTCCTGACGGCGATCACGCGGTCGAGCGTCTCGTCGCGCACTTCCAGCGAAGCGTCGGCGGCGTAGTAGATGTAATCGACCATGCCTTCGAATCCGAGCGGCTCGTCAGCCTGCACGCGTTCGGGGAAGCCTTCACGGGTCGTGTCAAGATAATGGCTGCCCTGCAGGCCGTCGATGGTGACGCCGCCGATATCGCCCACATGCAGATAGGTGTGCAATGCGGCCTCATAGGTCAACGGCGCATCGGCATTGTTCCGCACGGTCAGCGCCATGGTCAGCCCGTCGCCGATCTCGATGTCGTATACGGCCTGGAAATCGGCTCCCGGACCGGACATGACCTGTTCCAGCGTGGTCTTGTCAAGCTGGGACGAATCCAACACGTAACGCAGATGCGAATCGGTGGAAGCGGATTCGTCGAGCTGCCAGAAGCTGATGCGCGCCAAGCCGTGCTTCGGCTTCTTCTGGGCGGTGGCGCCGTTTTCATAGCCGGCGTTGAACCAGGGGAAGACGACCGGAACGCCGGCGCGCATCGCGGATCCGGCCTTCATCGTGATGGTCTTGGGCTGCCACAGGACGGGAGCCTCGCCGGCGGGCGCCCACTGCAGCACGTGCGCGCCGTAGTCGCTGACGAAAGCGGAGCTTTTGCCGTTGGAGATATGGCGAATATTGAAGGAGTCGTTCATATCGTCCAGTATATGGCGACGCATGTCGCATACATGCCGTTCGATTACGATGGATGCACGGCATCGATCAGGGAAGGCGGTACGTCGTGGCGGCATACGGGCGCGATACTACGGATTCGGATTTCGCATGGATGCGTGACGCCGTGCAAAGCGAATGCTCCTCGCGCGTATACGATCGCGCCCGCGGCATCGCACGGCAGTGGCGCGACCGTGTCGTCGCCGCGACCTGCATGCCTCAGACGGCGGATTCGCGGCTGGCCTTGTCGGTGAAGATGCGCGGCACGTCACGATACGACGTGTATGCGGTCAGTCTGACGATCGATATCGGAAACAGGATTCTGCTGGCCCGCGGCTGCAGCTGTCCCGCGTTCGCCGACGACGTCGGATACGGTCGGGGCCATGTCCGCATCGCCCGCAGTCGGAGCCAGCATGAAGACGGCGAAGTCTACGACGACGGCGGCTACGACATTGAATACGACGATTTCGATGATGATTTCGGCGGCGGTTTCGACGATGTCGATGACGGCCCCGTATACGGATCGGTGTGCGCCGACGACGCGACGCCGGCCGACCGGTATGCCGGCATCTGCAAGCATGTCGTCGCGTTGGCGCTGATCTTTTCGGAGCGCCCCGAAATCTTCCACGGGTATCGTGCGTTCTCCGGAACGCCGGAAGGGCTGCGCTCCTACATGCGGCGTATCGACGATCGTCTGCAGGAATCCGACAGGAATCGTCAATTGGACGCGCTCAAACGCATCGCCTACGCCAAGGATCGCCTGCGCGGCGAACAACATGGGATCCCGGTCGCCAAAGGATCCCGATCGAACGGGGCGCCTTCGCATAGGCGCGCCGCCGACGCGGATACTCCGACACTGCCCGGCGGCGTGTATCTCAAACCCACGCTGACGCTGGGCTCGAGCGCTTGGTCGCTGCAATTGAGCATCGGCTGCGGCAGCGCATCATACATCGTCAAAAGCATTTCCAAACTGGTGCGTGACATCACCGACGAAGTCCATACGTCGTACGGAGCGAAACTGGCCTTCGTGCACACGCCGAACATGTTCGACGCCCAATCGCGGAAACTGGTCGGCCTGCTGCAGCGCATCATGGAATCCCGGCGCATCGCCTACACGCAAGGCCACATGTACGTGTCCACGGCAAGCATCGAACGCAATCTCATGCTCAGCAATGCGGAAACCGTGGAACTGCTCGACGTGTGGACGGCAAATGGCTCGATCGACCTCGTCATCGAAGGCGCCGCACTGAAGGCGCGGCCGGTTCCCATCATCGACGAGCGTCCGGCCTTCGGCTTCACCGTCGAACGGCAGCGGCGCGGCGGCAAAGAAGGCGCCGTCATACGATGCGACACCACCATCTACACCACAGCAAACGGCGGCGATCGGGCATACGTGCTCGCATCCACGCCTCACAGCGGCGGCCGGCCCGTCTTCTTCCGGACCGGCGACGACATCAGACAGGCGGAATCCGTTCTGACCATGCTGTGCGACGGCGATCCGGACGGCGTCTTCATCGAAGACGATGACTGGATCATGTTCACCCGCACCATGCTGCCGATGCTCGCCAAAGCCGGCATCGGCATGCAGCTGCCGCAATCACTGGCGGTCGACCGCACCGAACATTGCACGATCGCCTTCTATCTGGACCGCGATCACGACAGCATCACCTGCGAGGCGGCGGCGCAGTACGGGCGACACTCCTTCCAGCTCATACCGGAAAGCGACGGCATCCACGGGCCGGCGCATCCCGACTCCACCGACAAAGCCAGCCTGATCGCGCGCGACCGCAGCACGGAACGACAGTCCATACAGCTGGTGCGCCAACTGTTCCCCGAATACAGGCCCGCACAGCCGGCCACGTTGAAGGAACGCGACGAAGACGCCGTACTGCTGCTGCTCACCGAAGGCGTCGACATGCTGCGCGAAATCGGCGACGTCTACTCCACGCCGGCCTTCGACGGATTGATGACGGCATCCTCGCCCAGCATCAAAGTCGGACTGTCCATCGACGGCGGTCTGGTGGAAATATCGCCCATCGCCGACGAAGTGCCCGCCAACGAAGTCGGCTCGGTGCTGGCCAGCTACAGGCAGCGCCGCCGATACCACCGCCTGCGCGACGGACGCTTCCTCGACCTGCACGACGCCGACCTCGACGAACTGGACCGCGTCGCGCAAGACCTCGATCTGAGCGCACGCGCATTGAACGACGGCGGCATCACCGTGCCGGCCTGCCGTGCGTTCATGCTGGACGGCGACGTGGACGACGCGCATAAAAGCGAATCCTTCAGCGCATATATCGGCGAACTCGCCGTCATCGATCCCGCACGATACGAAGTGCCGGCGCAACTGCGCGACACCTTGCGGCCATACCAACAAGAAGGCTTCCGATGGATGGCGACGCTGTGCGACAAAGGATTCGGCGGCATCCTCGCCGACGAGATGGGCCTGGGCAAATCATTGCAGACACTGACATTGCTGCAATACCGGGCCGCGCTCGCAGGCGACGGGCGGCGCTGCTCGCTGATCGTCTGCCCGGCGTCGCTGGTCTACAATTGGGCCGCCGAAGTCGCGAAATTCACGCCGCAATTGAAGGCCGTGACATTGGTCGGCTCGAAGGCGGAACGCCGAGCGATCCTGCAGTCGTTGAAGACGGAGCGGGATGTCGCCGGCGATGGCGGTGTCGCCGGCGACAATGCGGTCAACATCGCAGGCGACGCGGGGGAGAGCGGCGCGCGAAATCCTGCGCCCGACATCGTCATCACATCATATGATCTGCTGCGCCGCGATATCGAGGACTACAAAGGCTGCGTTTTCGACGTGATGGTGTTGGACGAGGCGCAATACATCAAAAATCATGCCACCAAACTCGCCAAGGCGGTCAAACAGGTCCATGCCGACCATCGTTTCGCACTGACCGGCACGCCCATCGAAAACCGGTTGAGCGAATTATGGAGCATCTTCGATTTCCTGACGCCGGGACTGCTCGGCAGCTACACGAAATTCCGCGAACGCTTCGAACAGCCCATCATCGCCGCCGGCGGCGAGCCGTCCGTGATGACGGATAAACTGCGCGCCGTGGTCGGACTGTTCATCAAACGTCGTCTGAAGGCCGACGTGCTGACCGAACTGCCCGACAAAACGGAAACGATCGTCACCGTCGGGCTTGAAGGCGAACAGCGCAAACTGTATGCCGCGCACGAGCAGCGGCTGAAAAGCATCGTCAACAAAACGCAAGGCAAGGATTTCGACACCGGCAAACTGCGTATCCTCGCGGAACTGACGAAACTGCGCGAAATCTGCTGCGACCCGCGACTCGTCTATACGAACGCCAAGGACGCCTCGGCCAAGCTCGCCGCCATCGAGGAATTGGTCGACAATTGCATCGACGCCGGCAAGAAGACGCTGATCTTCTCGCAGTTCACGTCGTTCCTCGACCTGATCGGAGCGCGACTGACCGCCCGCGGCGTGAAATATTACAGCATCACCGGGCAGACGCCGAAACGGAAGCGCCTGCAATTGGTCGACGAATTCAACGCCGATACGACGCCCGTGTTCCTGATCTCATTGAAGGCCGGCAACACCGGGTTGAATCTGATCGGCGCTTCCGTGGTGATCCATGCCGACCCATGGTGGAACGAGGCCGCGCAGAACCAGGCCACCGACCGTGCGCATCGCATCGGGCAGACGAGTGACGTCAACGTGTATCGCATCGTCGCCAAAGACACCATCGAAGAGCGCATCGTCAGACTGCAGGAGGCGAAAAGCGACCTGGCCCGCCGGTTCACCGACTTCGGCGACATCGGCGATCGCGGCGGCGTGGAGGTTGGGGCCGGCGCCGCCTCGGTCGCCACGCTGACCCGCGAAAACCTGCTCGACCTGCTGTCCTAGTTGGCCTTCCCCTCCTCTTGACACTTTTGACCGGTGTCTACGGCGTGTTGCGGTCAAAAGTGTCAGAGAGAGGGAGTGCCGGCCATGGAAGACGGTACGCAGGGTTGCGTGGCTGACGTTTTTGGTCGCGACACGCCGTTGGTTGCGGTCAAAAACGTCAGAAGAACGGGAAGACCGATGGGAGTCCGGCGGGAGGACGGCGGGGAAGTCCGACGGGGAGCCCGGCGGGAAGGGCGGTGGGAAGGGCGGTGGGGCCGATGGGAAGGGCGGCGGGGCCGATAGGGAGGGTTAGCTGGGGGTGGTGGGGACGGTCGAAGGGGAAAGCCGCCGCGCTTGGGTTTGGGCAGGGGCGGCGGGGCCTGCGGGGAGGAGCGCCGGGATTATTCGCGGACGAGCTGGATGTGTTCGACGTCGTCGCGGCGGGAGCGGCGGTAGATGACGAAACGGTTGCCGATGATCTGCACGACTTCGGCGTCCAGCCGTTCGGCCAGCTCTTCGGCGGCCTCCCTGGCGGTCAGTCCGGAGCCGTCCAGCACCATGCATTTGATGAGTTCACGCTTTTCGATGGTCTCGTCGGCCTGCTTGACGGCCGCGTCGGTCAGGTCGTTCTTGCCGACCTGGATCAGCGGATTGAGGTGCTGGCCGAGGCCGCGCAGCTGCTTGATCTGCTTTTTGGTCAATGCCATGGGAATCATGTCCTTCACGTGTATGCGGATCGCTGTGTTCGCCGCAATATCAGTCTTGATCAGTCTTCCCACTGTACAGTAAGGCGGCGTCTTGTATTGCAGTCGCGTATAAAGGCGCGCGATTCGGCCGCATACGCAGGCGAGTGGGACGAGGACATTGCAGGCGCGTATATACAGCGTGCAAAAGGCCGGATTGCTCGAATCGTTGTACACAAATGTCCGAATCGTGGACATTTGTGCAGTCGGCGGGACTGCGGATGATTAGCTTGCAGCAACAACTTAACCAAACCGTTGAAGCGGAGATGGTGACGGCCACGCCCCTACAGAGAGCCTGCGATGCTGAGAATCAGGCGGAAAACGGGCCGTTGCATATGGGGCCGCCGAGGGTACGGTCCAAATGCGTGCGGCGCGGATGCGTGCGGCGCAAAGTAAGCCGTGACGTGAAGGCATACGTCAGTTGCCGGAGGTATGAAGGTACCTCGCTAAGCGCACGGGTCATGCCGTGAAGACAAGGTGGCACCGCGGAAGCGGCGCATATGCCGGGGAATGAAGATTCATTTTCGGCATGTGTCCGTCGATTTTCGTCCTTGACAAGCAGCGAAGCTGTCGGGGACGTCGTATGTGAAAAGTCCATGATGGCGACGCTGAACATCGATTCAGAAAGGCCATGCCATGGAGTTTGCTCCGACTTTTGATGAAGTCAGGCGATACGGCGCCGGCGAAGAATACGACGTGCTGCCAGTCAGCTGCGAAATCCCGGCGGGAAACCTGACGCCGCTTGACGTGCTCGCAGCATTCAAACGCACCTCGCGACACTGTTTCCTTTTGGAATCCGCCGAACGCGGGCGGAACGGACGGTATTCGTTCGTCGGTTTCGAGCCGTCGATGTCGCTGCATTGCGTCGACGGCATGATGACGGTCGACGGCGACGTCTTTGCGACGAATGATCCGTCGGCGCCGATCCGCAAGGCGCTTGCGGCGCGTCGCAGTCCGCGCATCGAAGGACTGCCGCCTTTTACGGGAGGTTTCGTCGGATATTTTTCCTACGATTACTTGGGATACGCGGAGCCGACGGTGCCGCGCGCGGTCGATGACGGCGACGTTTTCCGCGACGTCGACCTGATGCTGTTCGACAGTGTGATCGCCTTCGACCATATCCGTCACACGATCATTGTGATCGACAATATGATATTGCGCGGCGGCGAGCCGGCTTATGCCGAGACATGCGACAAGCTGCGTGGAATTACGGATTTTCTGCGCGATATCGAAGCGCAGTTGGCTGGCGGCAAGCGGTTTGATGACGAAACCGGCCGTCTGACCGGCCCGATGACGCCGCTGTTCGACGAATCGCGATTCTGCGCGATGGCCGAACGCGCGAAACGGCACATTCGTGAAGGCGACATCTTCCAAATCGTCCTGTCGAACCGTTTGAGCGCGCCCTTCACGGGAAGCCTGCTCGGCGCGTATCGCGCGCTGCGCGACATCAATCCTTCGCCATACATGTTCTACATGCGCGGCGACGACGTGGAGATCGCCGGCGCCTCGCCGGAAACGTTGTGCAGACTGCGCAACGGCGAACTGCGCACCTTCCCGCTGGCCGGCACCAGGCCGCGCGGGCGCGACGATGCGGAGGACCAGGCGTTGGAACGCGATCTGCTCAGCGATCCCAAGGAGCTCGCCGAACACGATATGCTGGTCGATCTGGGGCGCAACGATCTGGGCAGGGTCTGCGAATTCGGCTCGGTCGAAGTCGAACGGCTGCATGATGTCGAACGGTTCTCGCACGTCATGCATATCGGCTCCACCGTATGCGGGAAGCTGCGCGTCGACCGTGACGCGTTGGACGCCATCGAAGCGGTGCTGCCGGCGGGAACATTATCGGGCGCGCCGAAAATCCGCGCCTGCCAGCTCATCGCAGAACTCGAACAGGCACCGCGCGGCATCTACGGCGGCGCCATCGGATACATCGACCTGACGGGCGATATGGACGCCTGCATCGCCATCCGTCTCGCCTATGCGAAGAACGGCACCGTGTATGTGCGCAGCGGCGCGGGCATCGTCGCCGATTCCGTCGCGGAAAACGAATATCGCGAATGCGTCAACAAAGCGGCGGCGGTCATGGCCGCATTGAACGAAGCGGAAGGGGCGGCGGCATGATTCTCCTGATCGACAGCTACGACAGCTTCACCTACAATCTCGTCCAACTCATCGGCTCGATCGAACCGGATATCCGCGTCGTACGCAACGACGAACTCACCGTAAGCGACGTGGCCGCGCTGCGTCCCGACCGCATCGTGCTTTCGCCCGGTCCCGGCCGCCCGGAAAACGCCGGCATCATCGTCGACGTGGTCCGCGAGCTCGGCGGCAGCGTGCCGATCCTCGGCGTATGCCTGGGCCATCAGGCCATCTGCATGGCCTACGGCGCGCGCATCACCTATGCGAAGCATCTGATGCACGGCAAACAATCCATGACAACATTCGCAAACGACGATGCGAATGTGCTGCTGCGCGGATGCCGACGCGTGTCGCCGGTCGCCCGATACCATTCGCTCGCGGTCGACGCGTACGACATCCCCGACTGCCTTCAGGTCACCGGCGTCGCCGACGACGGCGAAATCATGGCCGTACGGCATAAGACATTGCCCGTATACGGCGTGCAATTCCATCCCGAATCCATCCTCACACCGGACGGGCCGGCGATGCTGGGCAACTTCATCAGATAGCGGCCGCCGCAATCGTCGCAATCAGCAGAATCAGCAATCAACACAATCAGCGAAACCTCATCAACCAGGCATCATCATCAAGGAGACATCATGATCAGGGAAGCGATCGTCAAAATCGTCGACAAGCAGGATCTGACCTACGGCGAAGCCTATGTCGTCATGAACGAAATCATGAGCGGCCAGACGACGCCCACGCAGAACGCGGCCTTCCTCGCCGCACTGTCCACGAAAAGCGCACGCGCGGAAACCATCGACGAAATCTCCGGCTGCGCGGCGGCCATGCGCGATCACGCGACCACGGTGGACCTCGGCATGCCGATCTTCGAGATCGTCGGCACCGGCGGCGACAACGCGCACAGCTTCAACATCTCCACCACCTCGGCATTGGTGTTGGCGGCGGCCGGCATGAAGGTCGCCAAGCACGGCAACCGCGCGGCCTCCTCGCTGTGCGGCACGGCGGACTGTCTGGAGGCGTTGGGCGTGAACATCAGCCAAAGCCCGAAGCGCTGCGCCGAACTGATGGACGAAGTCGGCATGTGCTTCTTCTTCGCCCAGAAATACCACACGTCGATGAAGTACGTCGGCGCGATCCGCAAGGAGCTCGGCTTCCGCACCGTATTCAACATCCTGGGCCCGCTGACCAATCCGGCGACGCCTTCGATGCAGCTGCTCGGCGTCTACGACGAATATCTGGTCGAACCGTTGGCCAAGGTGCTGTCGAATCTGGGCGTCAAACGCGGCATGGTCGTATACGGGCGCGACAGGCTTGATGAGATCTCCATGAGCGCGCCCACCGCGGTATGCGAAATCGACGACGGAGAATTCAAGTCGTATGTGATCGCGCCGGAGGATTTCGGCCTGCCGCGCTGCACGCGCGAAGACCTGCAGGGCGGCACGCCGCAGGAAAACGCCGCGATCACGCGCTCCGTACTGGCGGGGGAGCGGGGCCCACGCCGCAATGCGGTGCTGATGAACGCGGGCGCATCGCTGTATATCGGCGGCAAGGCCGACAGCATCGCCGACGGCATCGCATTGGCCGCGCGGACCATCGATTCGGGCGCCGCGACGAAGACGCTGGAAGCATTCATCGAAGTGAGCAACAGGCCGTCGGATGACGAGTGCGCGTAAGTGAAAGGCGTCACGGCTGCGTGCCATAATGAGCGGCGTTCATGCAGGGGAACCCGAACGGCCGGGTTGAGAAAGGCGAACGCCTGACCCTTTGAACCTGTACGGCTAACACCTACGAAGGGAGCATCATGACTGACACGCAGTCCGCCGCATCATCGCACAGCCCGTCGGAAGCCTTCAACGGCCCGATCACATTGAATAATCTGCCGCCGTTCGCGCGCCGCATGCGCGAAGCCGCCGACGTGGTGTGGGAGGACGGCTATCGTCAGCCGTTCCTGCGCGAACTGGGCGAGGGGACGCTGCCGCGTGAAAAATTCGCCTTCTACCTGCTGCAGGACTACCGTTACCTGAACGATTATGCCAAAGTGCACGCGTTGGCGACGACCAAGACCAGCGACCTGGAGATCATGCAGTTCATGGTCAACGTGCAGAACAGCATCTTCAACGTCGAATCCTCCGTGCACCGCAAGTACATGGCGTCCTATGGCGTGACCGAAGAGGAGATGACGAACGTGAGGCAGTCGATGTTCGCGCGCGCCTACACGTCGAACATCCTCGCCATCGCCTACGAAAAGGATCTCGTCGACATTCTGGTCGCCGTGCTGCCGTGCGCATGGGTGTATGCGGATTACGGCCAGCGTCTGGCCGCCGAATTCGCCGACACGTTGGACTCCAACCCGTACGGCAGCTGGGTCGACATGTACAAGACCGACGAATTCTGGCAGGGCGCGGTCTGGCTGATCGAACACATCGAACGCATGGCCGCTGACCTGAGTGAGGAACGCAAGCAGGAGCTCATCGACATCTTCGTCACCGGCGTGCAGAACGAATACATGTTCTGGGCCAGCGCCTACGACATGCATTACGCATGGAAGAAGGAATGGGATAAGGGCCTGAACTGATCGCGTCATGCCGTCAGGCATCGGGTGCCGGGCATATCCCAACAGACGGCGTGATGTTGGATATGCCCGGCACCTCTTGCTTTTCCGGCGAACCAGATGCCGGCATCCCGCCATTTTTTGACGATATGCCGTACGGATCCGAACGTCGGACATGCGGTTCACAGGATCGGCAAGGCAAACAGCAGGATGATATAAAGGACGGCGAAAAGCGACAGCGCGGCCTCGCCCCAGGACAGGCGCGCCACACGCCAATGCGTACGCTGCAGTCCCTCTTCGAAACAGCGCGCATCCAAAGCCAGCGCCAACCCGTCGACATGCCGCAACGTGGCGGCGAAAACCGGAACGACGATGGCGGCCATCGCACGGCAGCGACGCAGTGGGGAGCCGCTTTCCACATCCCCGCCGCGAGCCGCCTGCGCGTCGACGACGGCGCTCGCCTCGGCGGCCAGGTCAGGCAGAAAACGCAATGCCAGGCTCATCACCAACGCCACCTCCTGAGTATGCCAACCGAAGCGGCGCAAGGGCGAAAGCAGCGCTTCGAAAGCGTCGGTCATCGCGGTGGGCGTCGTGGAATACAGGAACACCGCGCCCAGAATCACCACAAGCGCGAACCTGAACGCATACAGCAGCGCGGTGACGATGCCGTCACCCGTAACGGTCAACGGCCCGAATCGTGCCAGCACGGTACCGGTATGGACGAACAGCACGTTCAGCAGACCGACGAACGCCAGCAGCGCCAAAAGCATGCGTGTGGAATTGAACAGACGCTTCACGCCGATGCCCGACAATGCGATCAGGACCGCGGTCGCCAGCATGCCCGATGCGAGCTGCGGCGCGGATGAGATCGCGAACATCGCGAACATCAGCGCCAGGAAGACCGGCGTTTTCACACGCGCATCGATGTTCGGCAACGGCGGATTCGCGTGCAGGCGATGCAGCGGATCGCCATGCCACTGATACCGGCACCGAGGCCGGTATCGAGAATCGGCGGCGTCAGCCTGCGACGGCGTTCGCGATACGTCGGCTGTGGCCTGATCGGCATCGGCGACGGCATCGGCGACGACGGATTCCCCGTTCATGCCGCCCGGCGATACGGAACCGTTCAACCGGATCACGCGGTCGGCCAAGGACATCTCCTCCTGCGCATGCGTGATGATCAGCACGGCAACGCCACGTCTGGCGAGCGTCGCGATCAATTCGCGCACGCGCGCGGTGGCCGCGGCATCCAGACTGGCCGTCGGCTCGTCCAATACCAGCACGCGCGGGGCGCATGCGACCACGCCGGCGATGGCGGCCAGCCGACGCTGCCCGCCGGACAGGGAGAACGGCGAACGCTGCGCCACATGTCCGATATGCAGCAGTCGCAGGGCATCGTCGACGCGCGATCGCACCTCATCATCGCTCAGACCAAGATTGCGTGGACCATATTCCACATCCTGCGCGACGGTCGGCGCGAACAGCTGGCGCTCCGGATGCTGCATGACGTAACCGATTTCACGCCGAAGCCGCCGGCGGTCGCGTTTGCCGATCCCCCTGACATGCGTGCGGCGGCCGGAAAGAGAACGACGGCTGCGCGCCACGTCGATGCCCGCGACGGCGATATCGCCTTGCGACGGCTTCGCCAACGCGCAGGCAAGACGGGCGATGGTGCTTTTGCCCGCGCCATTGGCGCCCGTCAGCGCGACGATTTCGCCCGGAAACACATCGAAGGAGACGTCTTCGAATACCGGCCGCTCCTCTTCGGGATATCGGAAGGACACATGCCGGAACGACAATGCCGGCGCGGCCTGATGCGTGGCCTTTCCCGCGGGTTCCGACGATGATTTCGATGCTGGTTTCGCAGATGATTCCGCAGACGGTTCCTGCGGGAATCGTGCGGCGTCTTCTTCGCATTGCGCCGCTGTGGACTCCACGATACGCCCATCCAGCAATTCCACGATCCGGTCGGCATCCTGCATTTCATCGGCATGATGCGTGACCAATACGATCGTCGTGCCGCGGGCATGCAGGTCGGTGAGCAGACGCATGAATCCGCGCCTCGCATGCGGGTCGAGCATGGCGGTGGGCTCATCCAGGATCAGGGCGCGGGAATCCATCGCCAGCATGCCGGCGATGGCGATGCGCTGCTGCTGGCCGCCGCTCAGACGCGTCGGATCGTCGTCGGCATGGCCGAGCATGTCGACGACGGCCAGCGCCCGGTGCAGACGCCGCCCGATGCCGTCACGTTCGATCCCCAGATTCTCCGGGCCGAAGGCCACGTCATACTCGACCACCGTCGTGACGATCTGGTCTCGAGGATTCTGGAACACCGCGCCGATGCTTTTGCGCGCGGTACGGTAGGCGTCCGGATGCGCGCCGGCGGCATCGAACACGACATGCCCCATCAGCGTCACATCGCCGGCATCAGGGGCGGTCAGGCCGGCGATCAGCCGGGCCAGCGTGGATTTGCCCGAACCGTTCGGGCCGACCAGACACACGTATTCGCCGGCATGAATGTCAAGACTGACGTCGTCGAGAGCCCAGGATGCGCCGCCGTCATAGCTGAATCCGACATGACGCAACGACGCGACGGGAGCGTCGGCGGAAAAGCCGTTGATACGCTGCATTCACGCCTCCGCGTCAGCGGTCGAGCAGGCGGGAGACCGGCTTGTAGACCAGGAACGTGATGACGCCATGCAATGCGAATTTCGCCAGGTTGAACGGCAGCAAGGCCGGCACGATCAGCGCGGCGACCTGTTCGACGGTCATATGCGCATACAGCGGCGTCACCAGCAGATTGCCGATGATGGCGGCGATCAGAGCCGTCGCAGCGCCGGCAAGAATGGCGAGAACGGCGTTGAGGCGCGTCTTCGAACGGCGATAGATCAGCGCGGCCGGTACGGACAGCGCCAAGGCGACGGCGACGGCCATCAGCGTGCCCCACGGGTCGATGAACAGATGCGGCAGAAAACCGAGCACGCTGACGATGGCGGCGGCGGACGGGCCGAACGCGAAGCCCGCAATCAGGCAGACGATGCCGGAAGGATCGTATTTCAGCCACGGAATGCCGGGAATCAGCGGAATCTCAAGAAAACTCACCGCCATCGACAATGCGGTGAACAGCGCGTAGACGGCGATGCGGCGGGTGGACCAGCGTCCCGAATCGGCCACGCCCGTCGAATGCGAGGAATCCGGACGTACGGCGGCTCCGGCGGCGTTGGCGGCGTCGCCGGAGCCGGCACCGGAGCCGGCAGTGGAATGGGTATGGTTATGCGAAAGCATGCTCATGACAGAGCTCCGTTTCTTCCATCCGGACTGTGACCGTTGGCTCCGGAATCCCACCGGATCGGCCGCCATGGCGGCTCGCGGGCTTCGCCTTGCAGCCGTTATATGCCGGTTGCGGCGTTACCGCCAGTAAGGAATCGCACCTTCCCTGAAACTTACAGGCCTATCTTTACTGAAGCGACGGGACAATAGCCGCACGGCATGATGCGATGCGATCGAAGTCGTGCGATCCTGCAGAGGATACGATTTCCGCAGACGATACTGCGCATCGATCAAACGTCGATCGACCTTCGATCCAGCATCGTCCGGCCTCCGAACAGGCGGTCATCCGACCGTCAATCAAGGGAGAGTGCAAGAATGGTGGGCATGAGTGAAAAGAACGCCGAAAAGAACACCATCGAAAAGCTGGCGATTGTCGTCGTGACCTATAAGCGTCAGCAACTGCTCGCCACACTGTTCGAATCATTCGAAAAATTGACGGTCGCCCCGTGGCGCATCATCATCGTCGACAACGAGGCCAGCGATGAAACGAAGTCCATGGTCGAAGGGCTTTCCGGCAGGCTGGCGGTGCGATGGGGCAAAGCGCAAGCCGACGCGGAAGGCGGGGAAGAGCGCGTCGTATACGCTCCGCAAGCCGGCAATCTGGGCGGTGCCGGCGGCTTTTCCGCAGGCGTCGCCAAAGCGTACGAATTGGGTGCTGAATGGTTCTGGGTCATGGATGACGACGTCGCCGTGCTGCCGGAAGCCATCGAACGCCTGGCGAAGTGGACGGACCGTCATGATGTGATTCAGGGAAGCCGCTACGACTTCGACGGCGGCCCGTTCTATTGGCAGTACGATTTCATCGTGCCGCTGGGCATTCCCAATCCGATCGCGCCGGCCGCCTTCGGTCCCGCCGGATATCGCGTGATGGACACCCTGTGCTTCGAAGGCGGCCTGTTCCGCCGCAATATCGTCGAACGGATCGGCCTGCCCGATCCGCGCTTCTTCATCTATTGGGATGACACGATGTACGGCTATCGCGCAAGCAAGGTCACCAATCCGATCGTCGTGCCGGACGTGATTCTGCGCCGTACGCGCGAAATCGGCAATTGGGACATCGCCGGCCTGCGCCAGCTCAATTCGACCTCCGACATGAACCGCTACCACATCATGCGCAACCGCGGCTACATGGCCCGCTATTTCATGGTGTACGGCGATTACCGCCCGTTCCTGTTCGCGCTCGGCACGGCCGCCACCGCCGCGAAGGAAGTGATCCGTCTGGTGATGGTCGACCGCGAACATGTGCGCACTGGGCTGGTGCAGATCGCCAAGGGCTGGCGGGATTCGCACAAGCTGATGCACGACCCCGACTGGAAGCCGATGCCGCCTTTGGCCTGACGCGTCCCGCCCGCGTTCAGGCGTGGGTGAAGCGGCCTCCGTCGCCCCACGTCCAGCTGCCCTGGCCGGCGCCGATCTGGAAATGCAGTTTGGCGATGCCCAGATCGTTGAATGCCTGACCGGATTCGAGAGCGGGGTCGATGCTGGCCGTGGCCGTACCGGTGGCGGCGTCATAGGCGAACACGATCGGCTGGCGATTCATCGCGCTCGGCGCCTTCATTGCGGCCTCCACGCCGCTGCGGAACCATTCCGGAGCGGCGGCGCGTTCTTCGTCGTTCATGCCTGCGGTGAATTCCTCGAAGGATTTGCTGGCGCGATGCGTGCGCTGGTATTCGCACAGCTCCTCGAAGCTTTTCGCCGCATGATTCACGTGATCATGCGGCAGTCCGATGACGATGCCGACATACAATTCCCGATCGCCGTCGATACGGCAGTATCCGGCCGCTTCGGCGGCGTTCCAGCTGCCGCCCACCCACAGCGTGCCAAGGCCGCGCTGCGTGGCCGCCAGCACGACGCGCTCCGCATAGAAACCGGCCTGCTCCTTGGCTTCGTCGTCATCCTTGGGCCCGATGACGGCGATATAGTTGGCGGCGTTATGCAGATGCCCTGAAGCGTTCGCCTCCGCGAACACGTGCGGCTTATCGGTGACCAGCTGCATCGAGAGGCCCGACAACGTGTTCACCGCGTCGATGGTCATGCTGAGCTGGCGGATCATATCGTCGTCGATCGGATCGGAATCATAGTCGCGCACCGCGGTACGAATGGCGATGGCGTCAATAAGCTGTGTATGTTGTGCCATGCCACCATATTATGCGTCGCCGTCGGCGTTGCGCGGCTGACGCGCAAAATTTTTATGCAATCGTATGCAAAAAATCGATGTCGTTGCGTGTAATCGGCGCCATGCGGGCTAATATGGCAAGTACTGGTCCATCCCACACCAAACCATCTACCTGGAAGAGGTCAATGATGATTGAAACTGCGCAGGCGTTCGGCGTTGATATCGGCGGCTCCGGAATCAAGGCGGCTCCGGTCAATCTGGAAAAGGGCGAATTCGCCGAACCGCGTCTGAAGATTCTCACCCCGGAGGTCTCCACGCCGCAGGCCGTCGGCGAAATCGTCCGCCAGCAGCTCGAGCATTTCGAAGTCCCTCAGGATACTCCGGTGGGCATCGCCTTCCCGGCGCCGATCAAGCCCGGTCAGAAGCTGGACTTCATGGCCAACCTCGACCAGTCCTGGATCGGCGTGGATGTGACCGAAGTCTTCTCCGAAGCATGCGGACGTCCCGTCACCGTGGTCAATGACGCCGACGCGGCAGGCCTTGCCGAACAGCAGTACGGCGCCGCAAAGGGTCATGACGGCCTGGTCATCGCGACGACGCTCGGCACCGGCATCGGCACCGCGCTGATCTACAACGGCGTGCTGATCCCGAACACCGAACTCGGCCATATCGAATTGCGCAAGGGCAAGGGCGATGCCGAAAAGTACGCGGCCTCCTCGGTGCGTGAGCGTCTTGACCTGAGCTACAAGCGTTGGGCGAAGCGTCTGACCAAGTATTACGGCCTGATGGAAATGTATTTCAATCCAGAACTGTTCGTCGTCGGCGGCGGCGTCAGCCGTGTATCCGAAAAGTTCCTGCCGTATGTCGATATCAAGACGCCGATCGTCGCGGCGAAGCTGCATAACGAGGCCGGCATCATCGGCGCCGCCTATTATGCGAGCACAAAGCAGAATCACTGATTGATCACTGCCGATATGCCATATGCGGCCGGCATTGGATGATGGAATGCCGTCTGTCGGGGTAGGGTAGCGTTGCCATTGCGTGGCGCTGCCATACCCTGTTTTTCTTTATCCTTAAAATGATTACGCCGATACCGTAAGGGTGGCGAGGCAAATGCCCCCCCCCCTGACGCTTTTGGCCGCAGACTCCGGCGTGTTGCGGTCAAAAGTGTCAGGAGGGCGGAACACCACCAATAACAATCCGCTAACGACATACTCTCTCTGACGCTTTTGGCCGCAGACTCCGGCGTGTTGCGGTCAAAAGTGTCAGAGGGATAGCCGTAAGGAGCGGAGAGGCCCATGCCTGCGGGGGAGGGGCAGCCGGCGGCGCCCGTGACGAAAGGCGATGCCTTCGTCACGCAGGCCGGCGGCGCGCACCACGTCGAACTCGCGAAGGCTTGTCGCGTGCAAAGGCCCGTCGTCCGCAGATGCTCGCCGCTGTTCGAATTGCCGAAACGATGCAGCGGGACCGTGTCCCCGTTGGCAATGCCTGGAATCCTGCGCATATTCGATTAGAGGCTGTAATGAAATCGTTGACGGCTCAGCACCATGAAATTACTGTTGATGATTTTCCGTCCATATTGCGAGACCAATATTCATCCTGTACGGAATAGGCTCACATATCCGAGCCCGTTTTGCGGCGGAATCCCGTTACAATGATTGCCATGGGATTTCTCACACAGTTGTTCGGCGGCAAGCCCTCGTCCATGCCGTCCTCCGTCGTTTTCGAGATGCAGTCGGCCGGCCACACCTATGAAGACGGCAACCTTGGCCTGAAGCCCACCACGTTGACGATCACGCCGCAGGACCGCCGCGTGGCCGTGATCGGTCTGAACGGGGCAGGCAAGACGACGTTGCTGAAACTTCTGGACGGCGCATTGCAGGCGACGACGGGCTGCGTGCATGTGATCGCCGGCGACGAAACGCTTGACCCGAGCGTGAAGAAGCAGAACAAGCGCGTCGAAGAAGTGGTCGGGCGTGTACGTCGCGAGGAGATCCCGAACAGCTACTATCAGGCGAAAGACATCGGAGCGGCGGTCGATGCCGCGTTGAAGGCGCGGAAAATCCCCGACAGCGAACGCATGGCCATCATCGGCAACCTGTTCGCCCATTTCGGTCTTGCCGATGTGGCGCGCCAGCCGGCTTCCGCGTTGGATTCGCTGAAACGCCATCTGCTTGCGATCGCCGCCGCGTTGAGCGTGTCCCCGGCGGCCATCGTGGCCGACGAGCCGACGAAAGGCCTGGATGAGATCGGGTCGGCCATGGTGGCGAAGGCGCTGTTCACCTACGATAAGCAGGTGATCTTCGCCACGCATGACATCGATCTGATCCGCCGCCCGGAATATGCGATCGACCGCGTGCTGGTGGTCGACGATCATGCGGTCGTGTTCGACGGCAAGCCCGAAGAGGCCGCGGCATTCTATGACGATCTGGTCCGGCGCGCATTCGAAGCGGCGAAGGCGCAGATGAGGGCGTAGCCGAAGGCGCGGTAAGGCGATAAAGCCGGATAGGCCGTATTGTCAGGCTTTCAGGCGATCGCCTCGTCGACCATCATGGCGACGGTATCAAGCAACGCCCGGATGCCGTTTTCGAATACGCCTGGTTCAGGCAGCAGCGATACCGCCAGATAGCCGTTCGACGTCATGTCGAAGAAATATCCAGGCTGGCCGGTCAGATTATGCGTTTCGATCAGACGAAGTACCAGCTCGTTTTCGTCGATGACGGACGGCACATGCAGCAGCACGTTCCAGCCGCCTTCCGCGCGCAGCACATTCGTATAACCATACCGGTCATCGTCGAGCAGCCGATGCAGCGATTGCAGATTGGCGCGCGTACGCTGCCGCACCAGAGCGGTCTGTTCCGGCGCGATGTCCAGCATGTCGGGAATCCGGTCGGCGATCAGATCGCTCATCGGCAGATAGTCGTCGGCGATCACATCCAGACGACGCTTCGCCTCCGCGACATCGTCGGCCGGCCCGGAAACCTGAATCCAGCCGACTTTCGCGTGCGGCGCCGCCAGCATTTTGGAAAAACCGTCCAACGCGAATGTGAGCACGCCCGTTTCCCCGGCCAGTCGGGCATTGCCGGCGAAAGGCTCCAGATCATAATCGAAGAACACTTCATCGGCGATGATCGCGATATCATGTTCGCGGCATAGCGCAACGATCGCCGCGCGTTCCTCCGGCTTCACATATGATCCGGTCGGATTGTTCGGATTGATGAGGATCAGCGCGCGGATGCGGCCGCCTTCGGGGGAGTCGAGAACAGCACGCAATTCGGCGACGTCGATATACCAGGATCCGTCGAATCGCAATTGATAATTGATCGAATCCACGCATTCCAATTGCGCGATGGATTCGATCAGCGGATACCCCGGCTTGGGCGCGAGCACGGCGTCACCGGCATCGCATAACAGTTTGATCAGCCACGAGTACGCCTGCGAAGTCGAGCTCAGAACATACAGGTCATCCGGCGATGGCGATACCGGCGTCTGATTTTGGTTTTGCGCATCGGCAAGGAACGCCGCCAACGCTTCGCGCGCGGCACGGGGGCCTCGCGGATCGGCGGCATACGGACCCGGCAGCATCACGGGGGCAAGACCATGCCTGGTCGGATTGGAATCATTCAATTTGCCGAGAGCGACGCCCCGCCGTTTCGCCTCCGATTCAGCCAAGGCGATGGGATTTGGGGAGCTGATGTCAACACGGGAGGAAAAATGCACGGTCATAGGCCAATACTGTAGTCCGGCCAAGGTATAGGCCGGTTCGGCCATGATCCGAACCGCGGCCTGCCATAGACGATGGCCTTGCCGACAGGCGTGCCATCGGCAAGGCCGTATACGTGATTCCGATATGTTTTCTGCCGGCTTCAGGCGAAATAGAATCCGTTGAAATCGTAGGAATACACACGGTACAGATACGACGTGCTCGGCTCCATGTAGTACTGCGCCAGCAGATCGCCGTCGGCGTCGTACTGTCCGAACAGGCCCTGGCCCCCCGAATCGATGAGCACATGGCCGTTGCCGAGTTCCTGCGCCGAACTGACGTATTCGGAGAACGGCACGTCGAACTGGCTGACTTCGGCGTACGTGCCGGCGTTCTCGTCGACCAGATACTTGCGGAACTGCGAAGTCGCCTCAGGGTCCTGCGCATCGGTGACGATGCCGTCGACGACGCTCCAATCGAAGTCGGGGCGGGTCATCGCATATCCGAAGTTATTGTCGAACATGTACAGGTAATACTGTCCGTCCTCAAGGGAATCGTCGGGCGCGTACGTGACGGAATGCTGGCCGCCCGTATCCGGGAAATCGCCGTCCTTGGCCAGGAACGCCGACCGGTATTCCGTGCCGTCCCACACGCTGGGCTCGCCGATCATGTAGTCGAGCGTCGGATCCGTTTCCAGATCGTTGACCTTGATGATCGTCGAGGTCTCGCGCGCGGAGAACAACGCGGAACCGTCAGGCAGCATCTGGATCGTGTTGCAGTGGATCCAATCCCAGCGGTCGGTCGCGGACGGGTCGGATTCGTCGATGCCCTCATGCTCCGTGGAGGCCTTGTAGTCCGGGAACATATCGGCGAAATCAAGCAGCAGGGAGACCTCGCCGGTTTCGACATCCAATTTGACGACCTGATCCTGCACGGCATGGTCGGAACGGGTCAGGTCGGTGGCGAGCATCACGATGTCGCCGTCATCGTCGAACGCATAGTCATGATGCAGGATGAAACGGTCGCCCAGGTCGCAGATCTTCTCCAGCTTGCCCAACCGGTTCATGCCCACCATGTGCTTGGTGGAGGCGGAGAACCACATCAGACCGTCATCGTCGAACAGCAGACGGTGCGAACGGTAATACAGCACAGGCACTTCGCCGCGCAGCACACCGTCGGTGTCGTAGTAGAACATGAAATCCTGGTCGTTGCTGTCGTTGCCGAGAACCGCATACAGGCCGTCGCCCAGGTCGGTGCCGTCCTCGGGCCGCTGCGTCAGCTCAAGCCGGACGTCCTCCGCGCCCAGCAGCGTCGCGCCGGTGCGTTCGACGGAACGCGTCCGCTCGCCGCCGTTCTCGTCGGTGACGGTGAACGTGATCGTGTTCTTCTCATCCGGAATCAGACCGAGAACGCTGAACTCGTGCTCCGTCTGATATTCCTCGTCCTGATAGGCGGTACGGGTGAAATCCGGGTATCCTTCCGCCGAAACGGTGTACGTGACCGAAGCCGGTTCCTCGGTGGTGAAATACACGTACAACGACGTGGTGTTCGTGCCATACGGGTTCTCGGCGATGAAGATATCGTCCAGCGTGCGCTCTTCGGAATCGCGTTCATGCGCCAGCCTGTTGTCGGCGCTTTCCTGATACTGGGTCGTATACACGTTTTCGATCCGAGCGTTGAGACGTGTGACGCGGCTGTGCTCGATGGCGGCCTGGACGTCGTCGGACGAGAGGACGGTGACGCCCGCAACGACCGCCAATGCGACCAGCGCGCCGACCCATTGCAGTATTCGACGGTGCGCGGACGATGATGCTGTATGTTCCAACTTTCCTCACTTTGAAGGCGATCGTATGGCGAACGCACGGTTGACTAACGGCAGTATAGTCGTGGAGCTTGTCAGGGAAATGGCCGGAACCTGGGAATACGCCGGCATTACGCTGGGAAACCCTGGCGGCATATCATGCGGTAACGTCGCGGCAACGCTTCAGCGCAATAGCGAGAACCATGATTTCACGTCGTGATACAGCGTCGGATTGTTCTGCATCAGCGAATCGCTGCGTCCGATCACGAACATCGACACCATCACCAGCAGCAGGGACAGCATCAGCAGCAGCGCCGTCGCCATCCGGGCCCGCGATCTGATCGAAGTCTTCGGCCCGTTGATCGCCGTCAGAATCGGCGAAAACGCCGCCAGCACGATCAGCCAGCCGAAATCCGTCATATAGCGCCATCCCAATCCGCCCTCATGCGCGTCGAACGCGATGAGGAAGAACGCCAGCAGCATGCATACGGTCGCGAAATAGCGCCACCGCCCATACGTTGCGCGGCCGCGCCGGGCGAATACGGCGAACGCCGCCAGCGCAAGCGGCAGCATTACGAAAAAGCCGCCGATGACGGGCTCCGCATACCCCCACTGCGGAAGCGGCGTAGGGGAGAGCGCCAGAAACGGGAAGTCGTCGGTGAAACGCAGCGGCAGCAGCAGATAATATCCGACCGTCACCAGAAAATTCGATGCCGTCTGCTGGTTGACCGTCATATCGGAAACGGTGATCTGATAATCGTTGCCGAATTGGAAGGGCGAATCGAAACGCGCCATATTGTAGGCCAGCAGCGGCAGCACCACGATGATCGCGGGAACCAGCATCGCGGCGGGCGTGGCCAAAGCCCGCTTCAACGTGACGGTACGCGCGCGCAGGGCATGCAGCAGCGCGGCGATCTGCGCGTGGAAAATCGGAAACGCCAGCAACGAGGCGACCGCAAAAGTCGGACGGCATCCAAGATTCGCGGCGATGCACAAAGCGCCGGCGGCCACATGCGGCAGCGACAGGGCGGGAGCGCCTTCAACCGACCACATGCCACGACCGGACTTGCGCGGCGACGTCGCGCCCAGCCACAGCCACAGGCCCAACGACGTCAACGCCAGCGAGGCGACGACCGGCACGGAATAGAAATTCGTGCGGAACGCCAGATACGGCAGATTCGCGCCCAGCAAAAACAGCACGCATATCATCGACGTGGCCGCCAGCGAAGTGGTCTCGTCGATGCGATGCACCAGACGGATCACCAGCAGCAGGCCGAAAACGAGGAACGCGAACAGCAGGACCATCATCGCGGATCCCGTCGGCAGCATCAGACCGCCGTCCGTCCACAACGACGTGATCGCCTGATACGGCAGATACAGCATAATGGCCGGAATCACGCCGAAATACGAATACCAGTGGCCGTCATATACCGCATAGTCCCAGTAGATCGGCGAAGCGCCTGCGGCAAGCAATTCGTCGCGAACCTGCGGATCATACGGATTGGCGGCGTCCGCAAGCCCGTCGGGCATCGGCAAATCCAGCCACGCATGCCCGTGCAGCAGGGCGTCGGCCACATGCACATACTGGTCGAAATCATAGGTGTAGGAGCCCGGCTCATGGAAGACCAGCGGTGTGAAGGCGGTCGCCTGCCAGATGAACACGACCGTCGCGGCGACGGCGAACGGCGACAGCAATGCGGCGAACGCCACACGCTGGCGTCGCTGCGAAGGGTCAAGCGGGATGCGCCACAGACGCGAACCGGGCCGCCACAATGTCAGCAGGACGACGAAGAACAGCATGATGCCGACGCGCAGCGGGTCGATGGAAAACGGCACATGCACATTCGCCCGCACGGCCGCGACCGGAATCACGCTGCCCGTAGGCGCCAGCAGCCACAGGCGGACCGAATCGGACGCCTCGCAGCGCAAATACAGCGAGCGGGGGCTGTCCAGCGATATGGATTCGATCCGGCCGGAGACCCCGTCGCCGTCGGCGCGCACGGAAAACGTCGTGCGTATCGCCGTACGTTCGGCGGTGTCGGTGTCTGCGGTGTCGGTAGTGTCGGTAGTGTCGGCGGTGGCGTCGGTGGCGTCGGTGGAGGCGTTTTGCGCGTCGATGACGTCGTCGTCCTGCATATCGCCGCCGGCGTCGGCGTGCGCGTCGGCGCGCACCGGATCGACGCGGATGAACGACGACGTGCCGTCCGCCTGCACCTGCAAGTATGCGCCGGTCGGATCGGTGATCTGCAGCAGCCCCTCATCCAGGCGCTTCACGCCCGGCCCCAAGACATTCGACGCGGCGGCGGAATCGGTGCTCGCCGAAAGGGACGACCAGAACGGCATGTTGAACACGCCGCATTCGAGCAGCAGGATCGTCGCGATTGCGGCGATCCAGCCGATGATGAGACGGCGGCGGGCCTTGAGACGCTGTCGGGAGGAAATCACTCAATGTATTGTATGCGGTGCGCGGCATATGCGTTTCGACGGCGTGAGGCATGCGTGGGGCGCATGCGTTCGCGCGACCCGTGATCGGGCCCGTATTCTCACGCCCGCATCGTGCGAACGCTCACAAGGTATGATGACAGTATGCCTCATACCACACCGCAATCGAACAAGCACGACCGTCCATCCAACAAAGCCGTGGCAACGGGCCGTCTTGCACGCGGCGTAAGGCAGCTGCTGAATGCGGCCCTGCACGGAACCGCGCCGAAGAACGGCTCCGCGAAAGCGTTCGAAGACGCCCTGGCGTCATCCGGGGGACTCGCGCACACGCTGTCGGAGCATTCCATCACCTTGACCCCGCTCATCAAACGCCGCGCATTCGACGATTTCGAAGGGGTACCCGGCAAACTCCGCCTGGGCTGGGCGCAGCTGCCGCAGACCAAGGGGCAGGCGTTCTCTCTCGGCATATTCGCCGATGACCGGCATTTCTCACAGGTCGCGATCGCCGACAGCAAGGGGCGCGTGTTCGTCGGAACCGATCCGACGATGGACGTGCAGGGACGCGAACCACGGTTCATCTTCGCGAAGGAAGACGAATTGTCCCTGCCGGACGACGCGCGACTGGTGGCGACGCCGCATGAGCGCGGGCGGCGTTCCCCTCACGATTCGCGGTCCTCTTCGGCGCGCCCCACGTCGCGCTCCGCAGAGCAATCCGCCATACATGCCGCCGTTCGCGACGCGAAGGACCCCTCGCATACGGTGAAGGCCGTGCAAGGCGGCATCGCAGGTCGCGACGGCAGCGGCCGCATGGTCTGGCTTGCCTCGTGGCTGAAGCGAGGCAACCGATACACGTTGGAGCAGGTGCGCGCGAATCTGCCCAAGTCGATGCGTTTCAATCTGGAATACCGCGATGCGATCGCGATCGCGTTCTTCGCCGCATACATGCTGCCGCAGATGAACGGCGTGCTGATCGGTTTCGGATCGGGCAACATCTTCCGCCGCCTCAACCGTGAGGCGCCGATGGGGGCGATCCGCCGTTCCGTGCGTGACTCCCTGTCCGCGCGTGCGCATGGCATGCGCGCCTCCGGACTGGAGGACCATTTCGCCGATCTGATGCGCGAGGCGGGCGCGTTGGATCAGATTCCCGGCTTGGAGGCGGTGCACGGCGCAGAGCCGATGCATCTGTATACGTCCAGCTATTCGGGCACGTATTTCTTCTCATGGGATTCGTCGATGCCGTTCGAGCCGGCGTTGAAGGCGCTGCGCATCGAAGGCAATCTGAACCGTTTCTCGGTGGTCAGCTCATGGCTGGAACGCAACGCCCGCATGGGCCTGCAGCCCACCGAAGACACGGTGACGCGGGCGCAGGCGGCGCAGATCGACGAGGCGCTGTTCGAACATCCCGCGCTGATCGTGCTGCCGCGTTTCGAAGACGCACGGACGGATGCGTCGCCGACGCCGGACGGCCTGTCGGTGCCGTCGGCGGATCGGGAACTGGAGGCCGTTTCCGAATTGGTGCGTACCGCGCGCATGATCGCCGGCCATATCGCCACCGGAACGTGGACAGAGGATCGCGACGATCCGCAGACGGACGCGCATGTCCGGCAGGCCAACGAGACCGAATCCGCCTACAGCGGCAGCGAATGGGTGTACCGGCAGACCATGGCGCTGCTGCTGCGCAGCCTGCGTCTTCCGTTCCGCTACGACGTCGAATTCCGTTCGAATCTGAGCCGCGGCGAAGTGGCGGTGGGCTTTACGTCCGCCGGCGTTTCGATGATGCCGTCCAGCCATTATGACGGGAAGCGTCATACGTGGACGACGTATTCGGAGGACGAGCGCGCCGCGATGTGCACGGATTACAATCTGCGCGTCGGCATGATGATGGCGGCGTTGGCGTTCGGCGCGAGCAAGGATGTCGAATCGGTGTCGATCCACATCGATTCGATCGGCCTGGAGGAGGCCGTCGCCGAACAGGACAGCGCGATTTCGAAGCTGATGAGCGAAGCGCTGAGCAGGTTCGAACGCATGCATGCCGGCGATATCGGTTTCACCGGAGGCAAGGCCGACCCGAAGGACGGCGATATGCATGGCGATCCGTCAAGGGCTGCGCTGCCGCCGGTGCGCGGTTTCGCGGAGATGTCGCCTTCCGGCGGCCATGATGAGCCGGATGCGGCGTCGCCGTCGGAAGCGTCCGCCGCCGCGTCCGTCCCCTCTTCGGACGACCTGCAGGATATGAGCGAGGTCAATCGCAGCTTCGAAGATCTGATGCGCGATTTCGATTTCGACGAGATGACGTTCGCCTCATCCTCGTCGAACGACGGGGAATCCGCCGATGCCGGCACGCCGGATGATGACGGCGCGCATGATCGTGACGCCGCCGCGGCGAACGGCATGCAGGACGCCGCGCATTCGACGGAGGCCGACGCTGCCGGCGAGCAGGGCGACGAGGATCCGTTGGCGGCCTTCCATCGCAATCCGACCGTGCGCAATATCGTATCGGTGACGTTCACGCGTGAGGAATTCCTGGATTACATCGACGGGAACGGTCTGAACGAGCCGTTGCAGGCGTACCGCGCATTCGACGCGACATTGAGCGTGGACGGGCATGGCGCATTGCAGCCGGTCGAATCGCAGTTCGAATTGCGCGACAATCGTTTCTCGCCTTCCGGCTCGCAGGAGGAACCGGAATTGTCGGAACAGCGTTTCTCCGCCCGAACGGCGGAGATTCTGGGCACCTTCGACGCGGTGGGCCTGTCGATCCAGCGCGCCGACCTGCTGCAGCGCGCGACGGGCGAATTCCACCGTCTCGCCGTCGACGTCACGCTGACCGCGGCCGAAAAGGCGCAGCAGGCGATGAACGTCATCAACTCCATCGCCGATCCCGAACTGACACAACTGGCGCCGCGGATCACCAGCGCGTTGATCGACGGCGAGGACATGCCGAACCTCACGTTCCACATGTCCGACGATCTCGACGCCGAACGCGTGAAGGCCCGCGACCTGCTGTTCTCCGGGCAGCTGGACGCTTCGCTCGAACATATGGAGAACGCCGTGGAAGCGCTCGACCGCACGTTCGAAACGAATCCCGGCGTGCCCCGCTACTTCAACTCGTATGCGGAACGCGTGGTCTACAACCATCTGTTCGCGACCGAGGACGAACTCACCGTCATCATTCCGGACAACCTGTTCTACGCGCACATGGAACTGGCGGATCTGCTCGCGCAGCTGAAGGGGCCGCAGGAAGCGTTGAAGCATCTGAACGCGATGGTCTCATACGCGCCGTCCTATCCGCTGTCGCATCTGAAACTGGCCGTCCAACTGGCGCGGAACGAGGACTGGAATTCCGCCGGAGCGGCCTGCCTGAACGCATTGCGCGTCGCCCTGGACCGCGACGACGCCGCATACGCCTACTACCGGTTCGCCTATTCGGCATGGATGCGCGACCAGTTCGACGTCGCCGCCGCCGCGTATATCATGTGCGACCACATCGCCTCCGGACGCATCGCCATGCTGGAATCGGAATTGCAGGAACTGCTCGCCCGCGCCGAATCGCAGTGCATCGACGTGCCCACCAACGTGGAGGACGCGATGGCCGTGCTGCGGCGCGACGACCTGCCGATATGGCCGGATGTCGAAGTGTCGTCCATCGTCGACGACGCCGCGCACGTGTGCGTGGACGAAGGCATGTTCGTGCCGGCGCGTACGCTTACCGTCGCCTCGTCGCGCATACACGACGCCGCGCATGACGGCACCGACGTGGTACAGTCGCAGTTCCTGCGATCGCTGAACAATTGAGTGGAGGAACCATGGCCTCGAAACATGACGTCGAATCCGAACAGCTGGCATGGGATTTCGACGCGTCGGACGCAACGTCGGACGATGCGCCAGCCGTCGTGGAACAGCATGAAACGGTCGGCTCCGACGCATGGATCGCGGGATTGCAGTCCACCGACGCCGACGCCATGGCATTGGACCGGCTCGACGTGAACGCCCTGTCGGCGGAGGCGGCCGCACGCCTGTGGGCGCGAGTCGCCGCATGGGTCGAATCGGATCAGATCGCATACTATATCGACGATGCCCCCGTCTCATCCGACGCCGCCTACGATGCGCGCCTGCGCTGCCTGCAGGCCTTGGAACAGGCGTTCCCCTCACTGGATTCCCCGCAGTCGCCCACGCATCGCGTCGGCGGCACGTTCTCGAACGATTTCGCCTCCGTCACGCATCCCTCACGCATGATGAGCCTGGACGACGTGTTCTCATTGGAGGAGCTGCGGGCCTGGTACGATTCCGTGCTGCGCGACCTCGACTGGCCCGAATCGAAGCCGCTGCCGATGTCGTGCGAAGTGAAGATCGACGGACTCGCATTGAATCTGATCTACCGCAACGGCGTGCTCGAACAGGGTCTGACCCGCGGCGACGGCGTCACCGGCGAAGACATCACCCTGAACGTGCGCACCATCGCATCCATTCCGCAGAATCTGCAGGGCCCGGCGCAGGACATTCCCGAATTCGTCGAAATCCGCGGCGAAGTGTTCATGCGATGGGACGACTTCCGCGCATTGAACGAAGCCAACGAAGACGCCGGCCGCGTGCCGTTCGCCAACCCGCGCAACGCAGCCGCCGGATCGCTGCGCCAAAAGGATCCCCGCATCACCGCGACCCGGCGTCTGAGCTTCTACGCGCACGGCATCGGATCCCTGCGATGGGGCTCCGGCCGTGACGGACACGACGAAATCAACGACCAATCCGAAGCCTACGCGCTGTATGACAAATGGGGCGTGCCAGTCTCCCCGCACAACCGCACCGTGCAGTCCTTCGGCGACATACTCGGCATGATCGACTATTACGGCGAACACCGCGGCGACATCGAACACGCGCTCGACGGCATCGTCGTCAAAGTCGACGATCTGGCATTGCAGCGCACG
Source organism: Bifidobacterium sp. LH_449 (assembly GCF_056356755.1). Lineage (NCBI taxonomy): Bacteria > Bacillati > Actinomycetota > Actinomycetes > Bifidobacteriales > Bifidobacteriaceae > Bifidobacterium > Bifidobacterium sp. LH_449. The sequence continues at coordinate 21,945 of NZ_JBKEUV010000012.1, read as the reverse complement.
CTCGGCGCCACCTCGCGCGCGCCGCGCTGGGCGATCGCGTACAAGTACCCGCCCGAGGAAGTCAACACCGAACTGCTCGACATCACCGTGCAGGTGGGGCGCACCGGGCGCGTCACGCCGGTCGCGATCCTGAAGCCCGTATACGTCGCAGGCTCCACCGTCGCGCGCACGACATTGCATAATCCGTTCGAAGTGGCGCGCAAAGGCGTGCTGATCGGCGACACCGTCATCGTGCGCAAGGCCGGCGACGTGATCCCCGAACTGGTGGGGCCGGTATTGGAACGCCGCAACGGGCGCGAAGACAGGCTGCGCGAATTCGTGATGCCGACGAACTGCCCGTCCTGCGGAGCCGCATTGGCGCCGGCCAAGGAAGGCGACAAGGACATCCGCTGCCCGAACGTCGAATCATGCCCGGCGCAGCTGACCGAACGCATCATCAACCTGGCGTCGCGCAAGGCCTTCGACATCGAGCATTTGGGCGACCAGTCAGCCATCGCATTGACGAATCCCGAGGAAAACCGGCCTTCCGGTGTGGAAACCTACGATCCGAACCGTACTGAGATCCTCGTCGCTCCTGGCGAAGAGCCCGAGCCGTATGAGCCGATGGAAGGATTGCAGCTGCCGCCGGCGCAGCGGCCGGTGCTGTCCAGCGAAGCCGGCCTGTTCACGTTGACGGCGGACGATCTGAAGGACGTGTACGTGTGGCGTGAAGCGCCGATCATCGAAGTGCAGGAGCATGTCGACGCCAACGGGCGCAGACGCAAAACCCGCAGACGCATCGGCGGATCCGGCCTGTGGCATCGCGTGCCGGCCTTCTGGACGACGGCCACCAAAGCGAAGAAGATCGGCGCGAACACCACCGATGATTTGCGTCGCGAAGAATACCCGGATTATGAAGTGCCGGCGGACGCCGTGATCGTCGACGAACTGCGCAAGGCATCGCGTGACGGCAGCGTCAGCGTACAGCCCGTGTACGTCAGGCCCGGCGAGAACACGCGTAAAATGCTGGACGAAATGGACAAGGCGCGGCACGCCGACCTATGGCGGGTGCTTGTCGCCCTGTCGATCCGCCGACTCGGCCCACCCACCGCGCGTCTTATCGCGACCACATTCGGTTCGCTGGAGGCCATCGAAAACGCAAGCGTCGAAGAGCTTTCGCAGATCGACGGCATCGGGCCCGAAATCGCCGAATCCGTGGTCGGATGGTTCGCCGCGGCGCGCACGCCGGGGGATTGGCGCGGCGACGTGCTTGACGCGTGGAAGGCTGCGGGCGTAGGCGTCGGAGAGGCGGAAACCAGCGACCTGCCGCAGACGTTGGCCGGCAAAACCGTGGTCGTCACCGGCACGCTGGTCGATTTTTCACGTGATTCCGCCAAAGAGGCGATCGTCGTGCGCGGCGGCAAGGCGGCAGGTTCGGTCAGCAGGAAGACCGACTGGGTCGTCGTGGGCGCGAACGCCGGTTCGAAGGCCGCAAAGGCCGAAGAACTGGGTGTCCCCGTACTGGACGAAGACGCCTTCAAACGACTGCTGGAAACAGGCGATCCTACGCCCGATCCGGACGGTCAGCCGATTGCGGACGTTCCATCAGACGTTCAGCCAACGCTTTGAACGTACGGCCCAAGCCGTCGGTGCGCAGCGCCCCCTCCTCGGTGAGCACTGCGGGCCGGCCGGCCTCGCCGATCTCGCGCAGCTGCGGCTCAAGCGGCAGCTGCGCCATCAACGGCACGTCATAGCCCAACGCATGAGTCAACTGGTCGGAAACGCGCTGGCCGCCGCCGGCGCCGAAAATCTCCAGACGTTCGCCCTTATGTTCGAAATAGCTCATGTTTTCGACGACGCCACGCACCTGCATCGGCACCTGCAAGGCCACCAGGCCGGAGCGTACCGCAATATCGGAGGCGGAAGACTGCGGCGTCGTCACCACCACCAATTCCGCATTCGGCAGCGCCTGCGCCACCGAAATCGCCATATCGCCCGTGCCCGGCGCCAGATCGAGCAGCAGCACATCCGGCTCGCCCCACCACACATCGGACAGGAACTGCTCCAACGAGCGCTGCAGGCGCGGGCCGCGCCACAGGATCGCGCGATCGGTGCCGGCGAACATGCCGATCGACATCATCTTCACGCCCCACGCCGTCACCGGCATCAGCATGCCGTTCAGATTCGTCGGCTGCGAATGCACGCCGAACAGGCGAGGAATCGAAAAGCCGTAGATATCGGCGTCGATCACCGCGGTGTCCAGGCCGAGCGCGGCGAAGGTCGCGGCGAGATTCGCCGTCACCGACGATTTGCCGACGCCGCCCTTGCCGGAAGCGATCGCGAAAATACGCGTTTTGACGCCCGGCTTCGTAAACGGATTCTGACGGCGTTCCGCCTTCAAACGTCCCACCAGTTCGGACAGCTTGTCCTGGCTCATCGCCGAAATCTCGATATGGGGGATAAGCGTCGCATCCGGATACGAGGCGACCGCCTGATCGATCTGCTCGGCAATGGCCTGCGACAGCGGGCATCCCTCCACGGTCAGCTCGACCTGCACCGTCACGTCATAGGCCTCATTGCCGGCGGCGTCATTGGTCGGCGTGATCGCGATGCCGGGCACCATGCCCAAATCGGTGATGGAACGGCCCAATTCCGGATCGATGACCCTGCCCAGCCGTTCACGGATCGCTTGCTCAATCAGACGTACGTCGCCCATACAACCTCCTTCAACGCACACCACCCTACCGTGAAACGGGGGAGCGCGCCAGAGGAGGATGCGAGTGAGGTGCGTGGCGTCATGCATTCATGGCGGATTGTGTTGTTTGAAGTTATTTCTGTCTCCCGCAGGCAGAAAAAGAGCCCCCGGATTTTGAGCACTGCCAGGAGGCTTGGAGGCTGCCGTTGGCATAGCGATATAACGATTGACGTGTGAATGCAAGAGGATTGGTCCGCCATATTCGTCGCATGGTGTACAGTGTCCGATGACACGGGAGCCCGAAGGGGCTGAGAGGAAGCGGACGCTTCGACCGTATGAACGTGACCGGGCAATTCCGGTGTACGGAGTCTCTCTCTACCCGTGCCTTTGAAAAGAAGAAAGGCACATATCATGTCACAAACCGTAAAGAACGCAGTCGTCCATTCCCGCAAGTGGCGCGTCGTCGATATCGTCGTCGCCGCAGTCATCGCGGTGGCTTCCGGCGTGGTGTTCTGGGGCTGGGACATCGTCTGCGGAGCGCCTTTGGCGTTGTTCGAAGCGGTCACCCCCGGTTTCGAAGGTCTGCTGAACGCATTCTGGTTGTTCGCCGGACCGCTGGCCGCAATCATCGTGCGTCGTCCGGGCGCGGCATTGTTCGCGGAAACCGTCGCCGCACTGCTTGAACTGACGTTGGGCAACCAGTGGGGCGTAGGCGGATCCCTGGTCGTCGGCATCGTGCAGGGCGCAGGCGCCGAACTCGCCTTCCTCGTCTTCGCATACCGCAAGTGGAACTTCCCGGCCACCGTACTGTCCGGCGCGCTGTCCGGACTGGGCTGCGGCATCTACTACTGGCTCACCAACCCGGGCTGGGGCACGCTGCGCGCCTCCATCTATCTGGGCACTTCCATCATCTCCGGCGCAGTGCTCGCCGGTGTCCTGATGTGGTATCTGCATCGCGTCATCGCCCGTACCGGCGCGCTCGACCGTTTCGAATCCGGCCGTGCCGTACGCGCATAAAACCATGCGGCATCGCTGATCGGCGCCGCCGGACGGCATCATCAAATCACAACCGCGAATAATCCCGAAAACGCCGCCGAGCGATCGCATACGCCGGCGGCATCGCGGCGATGACGGCGGGCCGTTGCCCACGGGCGGCCCGCCGTTTTTTGCATGGATGCCATTGCTATGCGATATCTGCATATCTGCCTTATGACGCCGGTGCGATACGCCGTCCCTTCTCCATGACGTAGTTGGTCAGCGTCACGCCTCGCCGCGTCACTTCCTGCGTGCGTACCGTCCTATATCCGCGATGTTCGAAAAACGGTTTCGCGCTGATGGATGCATGCGTGGTGATGACGCTGTCGCACCGCCGTTCCAATTCATCGCAGATCGCGGTGGCGATCCCCTCACCCTGATGCGCCGCATGGACGTACAGCCGGTCCAGATAACCGTTTGCGGCCATGTCCCCGAATCCGACAATGGTCTGGCCTTCGTCTTCATCTTCGTCCAAGGCCACGATGGTGTAATGCTCCAGGAAAGACCTGTTCCACTGGTCCATGTCGATGTTCTGCGGGGCCCAGGCATCCAATTGCGCCGCTGTGTAATCCTTCGCATTGACGGTATGAACGGTGGCTCGGAACAGTTCGATGATTTCACTGCAATCCGACGGGCGATACTGCCTTAATCGCATGGCGCCTCCGCATGATTCCACGACTTTTCGTCCATCGATGGTACCTTGCCCGCTCTATGTCGTATTGATTCTTTAGACGTCTTTGTGCTGGTCTGCGTGACAAACGGTTTTTGCCGCAGTCGATGCGGCATTAAATGCGGGTATGGAGAAGTATGTTCTAGGGGTCCATCCATGGGGGCGAAGAAAAGAGCGGTTTGAGTGGATTGTTGATACCACGCTCAAAATGAGGAAGGCATCTAAGCCATATCTTGAATGGCCTAAATCGCGAGATATGAGGAAGCACAACGATTTTGCCCGGGTTTGCCGCAGAACATGTAGAGGCTGAGCAGGGACGCTTCCGCCGGATCTGAGACGCGCCAATGTGACAAAACAGGCAGGAGAAGCGACAATGAACAACGACGGTACCCCGCACGCGAGCATCCAAGATGCGGCGAACCCCGCGGGGTCGTTCTCTTTCCAGCCAGTCAAACCGCCGCTATCGTTCGAACGTCAGGTCGATCTCATGCAGGAGCGCGGGCTGGTCGTCGACGATAAAGCCGAAGCCGTGCGATGGCTGTCTCAAACCAACTATTGCAGGATCCGTGGATACTGGCTGGCATACGAGGACGACGGCAAGTTCATCACAGGCACAACCCTGAAGGACATCCGGGAAACATATCGTCTTGACACCGAGCTTCGGCTGTGGCTATGGGAGGCGATCGGTCCGATCGAAATCAAAGCGCGTACCGCTCCTGCCTGCCATCTGGGCATGGCCTGCGGTCCGCTCGCCTACGGGCAGGCCGAATGCTTCTCAAACGAAAAAGACCACCGGCACTCAATGGAAAGCTTCCACCGCGAACGTGACCGCGCGTTAAGGGACCGCATTCCATGTGTGGTGCACAATATGGGTAAATACGGCTGCCTTCCTATCTGGGCCGCCGTGGAGATTATGTCGATGGGAACCAGGTCTCGGCTGTACGGCAACCTGTCGAATACGGCCGCATACGCCAATGGGATGACGGTAAGGAAAGCCGTCGCGAATGACTTCGGCGGCGTTCCCCGTCACGCGGAAAGCTGGCTGAGGCATCTGACGTATATGCGCAATCTGTGCGCTCATCACAGCAGGCCCTACAACAGAACGATGACCATGAAGCCGGCTTTGCTCAGAGTGGACGCTCGATATGCCGGTTCGAAACTGTTCCCGACGATACTTGTGATTCAACGCATCTATGAATCCCTTTGGCCGGAATGCCGGCCGATGACGGCGAACGATCTTGTTTCGCTGATCGACCGCCATCCATCCGTATCGTCGACATCTCTCGGCTTCCCGGATAACTGGCGCGTCGTATCACGGTAGGATGAATCGGAAAAGCAAGCTGCGAAATAAGTGAAGAGGTCGTCCCGCAGTCACACTATTGATGGTATCCTGATACCGGATGGAATCGTTCTCCCCATATGCCAAGGAGGGCGCGCGAGAAAGGGCAGCGGATAGTGCTTATCTGAAAGGCGACGAATACCGTCGGCAGAACCGTGCGCGTCGAAGCGCACTGCCGCGCGTTGCCTTCAGGGCCCGACATACGGTTCCGTATTCGTCGTTCGCATCAGATGCATATCACAACAGCAGTGCGCCTTGTATGAAAGGCATCCAATATGATGTTGACGCTATCCGATGTCTCCTATACCTATCCGCAAGCCCCCGACCCGCTTTTCGAACACGTTTGCACGACCTTCCCCGACGGATGGACCGCCGTCCTCGGCGACAACGGCATCGGTAAGACCACGCTCATCAACATCGCCATCGGAAAGCTCAAGGCCGATCGGGGCAATATCGGCCCTGCGCCGGGAACGTTTGTCAGTGCGTACTGCGCGCAGGAGACGACGGCCAAGCCGGACAACATCGACGATTTCGCCTCGGATTGGTCGCCGTATGCCATGGCCGTGCGCAACGCGCTATGCATCGACGACGCCTGGCTCTACCGTTATGAAAGCCTGTCGGGAGGCGAGGCGAAACGCGTGCAGCTTGCCTGCGCGATGGCGGCGCAGCCTGACCTGCTCGTTTTGGACGAGCCGACCAATCATGTCGACGCCCGCACGCGCGACGCCATCATCGCGGCGATGCGCCGATATCAGGGCATCGGCATCGTCATATCGCATGACGTCACGCTGATCGACGAGACGTGCGGGCGATGCGTCGTCTTTGAACGGCGGCATGTCGGCACGCGCGACATCACCGTCGTCAACACGTATTCCGGCGGATACACGCAGACGGCGGCGCAGATCGAAGCCGCGGCGGCGCATGACGATAAGGCTCTGGCGGCCGCCAAGGCCGAAGTCGGAAGGCTTCAGTCGGTGCAGGCGCAACGCTTCCAAAACGTGCAGCATGCGAATTCGCGTATGGCGGCGGGGTCTCGTATCAATGCGAAAGACCATGATGCGATCGGCCGGCGCCATCTTGCGAAGGCGACCAGCGTGGACGGTGCCGCGTCGCGCGCGTACGCGCAGATGGGCGCCCGCGTGGCCGAGGCGAAAAGCAAAGCCGCCGGCATCATGATCCCGGCGTTAAGTATCGGCCCGACCGACCATATCGGCATGACGGGCCCGAACGGATCGGGCAAGACCACGGTGATACGCGCGTTGGAGGCCGCCCTGCCGGATGACGTGCCGACCCTGACGATCGGGCAATGTCTGGATGATGCGACGGTCTGCGCCTCGCTGGATCGTCTGGCCGTGCTTCCACGCGAAGCCCGTGCCGCGGTGTTGGGCGCGTACGCCCGATTGAACGCCGATCCGGACCGGCTGCTTGCAGGCGGCGCGCCGTCGCCGGGGGAGAGCCGCAAGCTGCTGCTGGCTCTGGGCGTGGTCGACGGTCCGCAGCTCGTCGTCATGGATGAGCCGACCAATCACCTGGATCTGTCGTCGAAACAGGCGTTGGCCGCATGCCTTGCCGATTTTCCGGGCGCCCTTGTGCTGGTCAGCCATGACGAATGGTTTTTGCGGCAGGCGATGCGGCATTGAAGGATGCGCCATTGCAGAATGAATGGCGAGGAGTCATATAGGAATGTGATGGCCATGAAATCATAAACGCAATCAAATGCGGAAATCCGAGGTCGTTATTGCCGTGTCGCAATTGTCCGAAATCGGATTATCATGAAATACTATTGTCTGAATTTTGACAAAGTCGCGTGTCGGCAGGATGTGCGGGTCGCATCATGCTCGACGGATGCGTGACACGGCAATGATTGCGATGCCGCTGTATGACTGCAGAGGAGGGACCCATGACCGACGGCGCTTCGGTATTGCTGGAACGCTTCAATCGTTCCTGGAAAGGCATCGATCGCGTATACCACGAAATCGCCCGTCGCAGCGGCCTATCCGACTGCGCGTTCTGGATGCTGTACGCATTGCGCGAAGCAGGCAGCGCGATGCCGCAGAACGAACTGTCGCAGGTTTGGCTCTATAGCAGGCAGACCGTATCGTCCACGCTCCGTCAGCTCGAGGGGCGCGGATTGGTCACAGTCGACTATGCGGCCGGCAGCCGAAGGGAAAAGCAAATCGATCTGACCGAGGCCGGCGTGCGATTCGCACACGACAATATCGATCCGGCTATGGGTATGGAAAAGCAGGCGCTCACCGAACTGAGCGCGTCGGAACGCGACATGATGTTCGAACTGATCGACCGTTATGCGCATCTGCTGAACAATGCGCTGAACACCGGCAGCGACGGCGATCACCACGAATAACAACGATTGCACAACGACGGACAAGGGAAGGAGCAACCACACCGTGAGACTGCTGTTACGATTCCTCAAACCATACAAGGCGCTGACGGCCGCAACCGTATTCGCGCTGTTGCTCGATGTGGCGGGCGTGCTGTTCATCCCCACCATTCTTGCCTCGATGATCAACATCGGAGCCACCGAAGGCGGCATCGACAATATCGTGTCCACCGGCGTTCTGATGCTCGTCGTCACCGTGCTGTCGGGCGCAGGCGCATTGGGCGGTAGCTATCTGTGTGCAAAACTGTGCTCCGACGTGGGCCGCGACATCCGTAACGCCATCTACGATTCGTCGCTGCGTTACGCCGACGGCGACTTCAAGGAATTCGGCACCGGCTCGATGATCACACGCACGCTGAACGACGTCAACGTCATCCAGCAGACGCTGATGATGAGCCTGCAGATGCTCGTCCCCGTGCCGATCATCTGCGTGATGGGCATCACTCTGTCGTTCGTGATCGACGTGACGATGGGCTGGGTGCTGCTGCTCACCGTGGCCATCGTCGCGGCGATCACCGTGTTCGTCGTGGCCAAAGCCGTTCCGATCTTCGACAGGCTGCAACGGTTCATCGACCGCATGAACACCGTGCTGCGCGAAAACATCACCGGCGTCCGCGTCATACGCGCGTTTGGACGCGACCTTCATGAACGCGGGCGCATGGGCAAAGCCTTCTCCGACTACGCCGACAGCGCCATCAAAGTGAATCTGATGTTCGCGGGACTGGACAGCCTGTCGTTCTTCTTCATCAACATCGTCATCGTCGTCGTCATCTGGATCGGCGGCGACCGCGTGGGCGCGCATGCGATGCAGATCGGCGACATCACGGCGCTGGTCGAATACGCCATCCTGATCCTCTTCTACATCATGATGGCCGGATTCGTGATGTTCATGGTGCCGCGTGCATTCATCTGCCTGGGACGCGCGAAGGAGGTCATCGACCGCAAGCCTTCGATCGAGGACGGAGTCTCCGACACCGCCACCGACCGCGGCGCCGCATCCGCATGGAACAGCCAGACCGACGACGGCGAACCGATCGAAAACGAGAAGGTCGTATGCTTCAACCACCTCACCTTCCGTTTCGCGGACGGCGCCGAAGACACGCTGCGCGACCTCACGTTCTCATGCCGACGCGGCCAGACCACGGCCATCATCGGCCCGACCGGCTCAGGCAAATCAACGGTCGCGCGCCTGATGCTGCGCCTGATCGACGCGACCGACGGCCGCGTGCTCGTGCAGGGACGCAACGTCAAAGACATGACCCAGCATGAACTGCGCGAACGAATCTCCTACGTGCCGCAGAAAGCATGGCTGTTCTCCGGCACCATCGCCGAAAACCTGCGCTACGGCAACCCCGACGCCACCGACGAGGCACTCTGGCACGCGCTCGACGTGGCCCAAGGCTCGTTCGTGCGCGAACTGCCCGACAAACTGGAGTCACGCGTGGCGCAAGGCGGCACGAACTTCTCCGGCGGGCAACGGCAACGTCTCGCCATCGCCCGCGCATTGGTGAAAAAAGCCGACCTGTATATCTTCGACGACTCGTTCTCCGCGCTCGACTTCGCCACAGATGCGGCGCTGCGCCGCGCATTGGCAAGCGAGATGAGGAACGCGGCCATGCTGATCATCGCACAACGCGTGAGCACCATCGTCAACGCCGACCAGATCATCGTACTGGCGGATGGCAAAGTGCAGGGCCGTGGCACGCATGAGGAGCTTATGCGCGATTGCCCGACCTATCAGGAGATCGCGCGCTCGCAGATGCCGGCCGAAACACTGGAATCAATCGAACGACCGGCCGCGGCAGGCCAAACGGACAACCGGAAGATGGAGGTGACCCGATGAGCGAGGCAACCGCGACACCGACCCATGACGACGAAGAGGAACTGGAGGTTCCCCGCGACCTCAAAGCCACCGTGCGCCGTCTCTGGTCCGTCGCAAAATCACAGCACTGGCGCATCTTCGCCGTATGCGTCAGCATCGTATTGTACGTCGCCGTCACATTGGCCGGACCGATGTACACCGCCTATCTGATCGATCTGATCTGGGGCGAGGTGCAGGCCGCCTGGCAGTCCGGCGAACAGTTCCGCATCACCTGGCGCAACGGCGGGATGCAATGCCTGGGGCTGTTCGGTCTCTATACGCTGCAGTGGGCGTTCTATTCGACGCAGACCTTCGTGATGGCCAGCTTCGCCGAGCGCATCAACCTGATTCTGCGCAACCAGGTGGGCGAGAAACTCACCAAACTGCCGCTCAAGTATTATGACGCGCATCAGCCCGGCCGCATCATCAGCCGTGTGACCAATGATCTGGACAAGATGAGCGAGGTGCTGCAGACCGGTCTGCTGCGTCTGCTCGTCGCCATCGGCCAGGTGACCGGCGCCGTCGTGATGATGGTGACGATCAACGTCTGGTTGGCTGTGGTGTTCCTCGTATTCGCCGTCGGATCGACTTTCGTGACGCGGTTCGTGGCATCCAAGACCTTGGTGCTGGCGGCCGAACGACAGCGGGCGGTCGGCATCCTCACCGGACATGTGGAGGAGGCGTATTCGGGCCGTTCGATCATCCGCGCCTTCAACCAGGAGGAGTCCAGTTCGGAGCGCATCCATCAGGCCACGCAGGACGTGGCGGATACGATGCGTCGAGCCGATTTCATGACCAATGCGATCAGCCCCGCAATCCGTCTGATCGTTCGTCTCTCACAGGTCGTCATCGCCGTGATGGCGGGCCTGATGCTGGCCGCCGGACAGCTTAGCGTGGGCGTGTTCCAGGCCTTCTTCCAATACATCAACCAGGCTTCAGAACCGTTGACGCAGATGTCGTTCACCATCAACAGTCTGCAGTCGGCGCTGGCTTCGGTGGAACGCGTGTTCGACATTCTGGATGAGGAGGAGATCGAACCCGAACCGCCCGAACCTGCGCATGTGCGCGAACCGCTGCGCGGCCGCGTCGATTTCTCGCACGTCAGATTCGGCTACGACACGGAACGTCCGCTGATGAAGGACGTCTCGTTCGTCGCCGAACCGGGCCACCGTACCGCAATCGTCGGCGCCACGGGAGCAGGCAAGACCACGCTGATCAACCTGCTCATGCGGTTCTACGAGATCGACGGCGGCCGGATCCTGCTCGACGGCGTCGACACCCGTCGGATGAACCGTACCGAACTGCGTGGCGAATTCGGCATGGTGCTGCAAGACGCGTGGCTGTTCGACGGCACGATCGCCGAAAACATCGCCTACGGGCGTCCCGACGCCACACGCGAGGAGATCGTCGCGGCCGCGAAGATGGCCCGCGTCGACTATTTCGTACGCACGCTGCCCGACGGCTACGACACCAGATTGGCGAACGATGCGGAAAACATCAGCCAAGGCCAACGGCAGCTGCTGACGATCGCCCGCGTCATCCTGTGCGATCCGAAGATCCTGATCCTCGACGAGGCCACGTCGTCCGTGGATACGCATACGGAGCGGGAGATCGGCAAGGCGATGGACACGCTGATGCGCGGACGGACCAGTTTCGTCATCGCGCACCGCCTGTCCACGATCGTGGACGCCGATCTGATCCTGATGATGGACCACGGCACGATCATCGAACAGGGGACGCATCATGAGCTGCTGGCGGCCGACGGCGCCTATGCCCGCCTGTACAATTCCCAGTTCGCCTGATCCCAGGCATCCGGCTTCGGTTTCGGTTTCGCGTCGGATATGAATGTGCCCCTTGGCTTTGTCGCCAAGGGGCACATTCATATCCGACGCAGGCCATTGCGGGGCAATGACCTGCATCGGAAATGTCAGATGTGGAAATACAGTTCGTATTCCAGCGGGGTCGGGCACAGGCGGGCCTGATCGATTTCGCCGCGCTTGAGGCCGATCCAGGTTTCGATCAGGTCTTCGGTGAAGACGTCGCCGGCGGTCAGGAAGTCGTGATCGGCTTCCAGCGCGTCCATGGCCTCGGACAGGGAGCTCGGGACCTGCTTGATGCCGGCATGCTCTTCCGGCGGCAGTTCGTAGAGGTCCTTGTCGATCGGTGCCGGCGGCTCGATGTGGTTCAGGATGCCGTCCAGGCCGGCCATCAGCTGGGCGGAGAAGGCCAGGAACGGGTTGCAGGAGGGGTCCGGGGCGCGGAATTCGATGCGCTTGGCGGCCGGGGAGGTGCCGGCCAGCGGGATGCGGATCGCGGCGGAACGGTTACGGGCCGAATACACCAGGTTGACCGGGGCCTCGAAGCCCGGAACCAGACGATGATAGGAGTTCAACGACGGGTTGGTGAAGGCCAGCACGGAGGAGGAGTGCTTGATCAGGCCGCCGATGTACCAGCGGGCCATGTCGGACAGGCCGCCGTAGTTCTTCTCGTCGAAGAACAGCGGCTTGCCGTCCTTCCACAGGGACTGATGGCAGTGCATGCCGGTGCCGTTGTCGCCCGCGATCGGCTTCGGCATGAAGGTCGCGGCCTTGCCGGCCTGAGCGGCGGTCTCATGGACGACGTACTTGTACTTCATCAGATCGTCGCCTGCATGCTGCAGGGAGTTGAAGCGGTAGTTGATCTCCTCCTGGCCCGCGGCGCCGACCTCATGGTGGGCGCGTTCGAGCACCAGGCCGACCTTCTGCAGATTGGACACCATGTCGTCGCGCAGGTCCTGGGTGTGGTCGATCGGGGGCAACGGGAAATAGCCGCGCTTGACGCGGTTCTTGAAGCCGATGTTCGCGGTGCCGTCGTCTTCGACGTCGCGGCCGGAGTTCCACGGGGCTTCGACGGAGTCGACCTCGTAGAAGGAACGCTGCATGGAGTTTTCGAAACGGACCTTGTCGAACAGGAAGAACTCGGCTTCCGGAGCGAAGTAGGCGGTGTCGGCGATGCCGGTGGACTTCAGATAGGCTTCGGCCTTGGCCGCGACCTGACGTGGATCGCGCGAATACGGTTCGTCGGTCAGCGGGTCGACGATGGAGAAGGAGACGTTCAGGGTCTTGTGCTTGCGGAACGGATCGATGTAGGCGGTGGTGACGTCCGGGATGAGCTTCATGTCGGACTCGTTGATGGCCTGGAATCCCTCTATGGAGGAACCGTCGAAGGCCATGCCGTCGTCGAAGGCGTCCTTCAGGAATTCGCTGGCCGGCACGTTGAAGTGCTGCTGAACGCCGATCAGATCGGTGAATTGGACGGAGACGTATTCCACGCCTTCCTTGTTGATGAGGGCCTCGGCATCGGCCTTGGTTTCCAGTGCAGTCACGGGACCGCTCCTTTCCATGTGTTCCATGAAAAAAAGTAACTTACGGGTTCCAAGTGTAGAGGAAAGCGTTTCGCCCACTCGCGGTTTGGGTTACGAGAATGTTTCGTGATGGGGGCGCGACCGTGTCCAAAAGGTGTTCCGGATAAGGGAAAAGCCCCGGGAAAGGGCTTTTCCCAGGGCTTTCGGGGCGTCGCCCGTCGTTCAGGACGATCCAAGAGCACGCCCGGATTCTGATGACGGTCAGCGTCCGCGCATCGCACGGCGGCTGATCTTCTGCGGGCGGTTCGGGTCGATGCCCTTCGGGATGCCCATGCCGGCCTTGTTCTGCAGCGTGCGCAGACGGCCGTTCAACGTATCAAGCTCCATCTTGGTCAGCAGGAAACGACGCTTGGGATGGATGGCGGCCATGAGCTTGTTCTTATGATGGGTCGGCTCGTAGCTCTTGCTCTTGATCACCGTCTTGCGCAGCTTCTGCAGGCTCACCTGATGCTCGCCTTTGCCGACGTAGATGCGGTAGACCGGAATGGAGGAGCCCGCGGTCACGCCCTTGATGCGCTGTTCCTGGCGGTCCATCGCATGAACGAGACGCTTGTAGTCGCCCTCGCCCAGCAGGTAGATGCCGTTGAAGCCGGTGCCGCGCCAGATGACGTCCTTGGTCTTCGGATCGATCCAGACGGGTTCCTGCGGGAAGGTGAAGCCGGCCTTGCTGATGTTGCCCAACACGCTGATGGCTGCTCCGGGACGTCCTTCAAGCTTGGCATAGCCGACCTTATCCGCACGATTCGTCAAAGTGATGGTGGCCAGCAGCGCGCCGATCATGATGAACGTGACCATCGTGAAGATCCAGGTGAGCCACGACCAGTGGAATACGAGGCCCAGAACGATGCCCACGATGACCGGGGCGAGCGCCGCGCCCGCCAGGAACCAAGGCAGCTGCTTGTCCGATTCATGCGTGTACTTGTAGATCTGGATGATCTGCTTGAACAGATGCTGCTTGCCCTTCGGCTTCTCTTCCTTTTCTGCCATGCTTCCTCACTTGGTTGACGTGGTTGAACACACTGAAACGTTAGTCTATCAGCATCGCCGGCGTTTTCGTGCCGTTTTGCCGTCACCTCGTATGCAACGGGCGTCCGTCGGCCTTGAGCAGCGCCTCCCCGAAAGTCTCGCCGAACGTGGGGTGGGCATGGATCAGGCGGGCGGCGTCGGCGAGCGGAATCGCATTGCCTACGACCTGCTGCGCTTCCGCGATCAGGTCGCTTGCGGTCGGCGCGACGATATGCACGCCGAGCACGACAGGCACGCCGGGCCGGTCGGCCCTTTCGCCGCAGACGACCGACATCGCGCCGCCGGTGCCGCTCATCATGATGCGCGCGTTCGACATCATCGGATACGCGGTTTCCGTCACGTTGACGATGCCGTCATGCGCTTTCGCCTGGTCGAGCGTCATGCCGACGGTGGCCGCCTCCGGCGTGCTGAACACGATGCCTGGAACGGTGTCGTCGTCGACCGGGCGGGGGGCCAGTCCGGCGATGCTTTCCGCGATGACGATGCCCTGTTCGAACGCGCGGTGCGCCAGCGCGGGGCCGCGTGTGATGTCGCCCAACGCCCACACGTGGTCGATGCTGGTGCGGCCGTATTCGTCCGTCACGACCAGCCCGCGTTCGTCGCGTTCGATATTCGCCTCATCGAACCATGCGTCATCCGTGTTCGGGTCGCGTCCGATCGCGACGAGCGCGACGACGCCGATCGCGCTGAACTGCCCGTCCTTGCCTTCTCGCGTGTAATGCACGGTGGCTCCGAGATCGGCGCCGGTGTCGATCGACGTGATTCGGGTGTTCGTAATGATATTGACGCCTTGCTTTTTCAGTTCGCGGGTCAGTGCGGCGCCCGTCCGCCTGTCCCAGCCCGAAAGGACGCGGTCCTTGCGGATCAGCAACGTCACGTCGCATCCTGCGGCGTTCCACATCGAGGCGAATTCGATGGCGATGGCGCCGGCTCCGATGATGACGGCGCTATCGGGGAAAGTGTCCGCTTCCAATGCCTGTGTGGAATCGATGACCGCTTTGCGGAACGGTTCGCCGGGAAGCGGGCGTGGCCTCGATCCGGTGGCGACGATGACGTCGTCCGCGACGATGTCGACGTTGCTCCCCATGGATTGCGGGGTGTCCGGCTTGTCGAATCGCAGGATTTCGGCGTTGCCGTCCGATGGCGTCACATGGATGATGCGTTGCGCGTCCAGTGCGGCCTCGCCGCGGAAGACCGTGATGCCGCGTGCGCCGACCAGCGAGGCGAGGCCTTTCGTCATGGTCGAGACGACGCCGGTGCGGTAGCTGCGCAGTTTGCCGAAATCGACGGATGAGATGGCTGCTTCGATGCCGAACATCTCGCTATGTCGGATGACGTTGGCCGTATGCGTCGCAGTGATCAGCGCCTTTGACGGAATGCATCCGCGATTGAGGCAGGTGCCGCCCAACGTGGCGTCGCGTTCGATGAGGGCGACGCTTTTGCCCAATTCGGCGGCACGCAACGCCGTTGAGTATCCGCCGGGGCCTGCGCCGATGATTGCGATGTCGAATTGCTGCTGCATGTCCGCCTCCTCGTCATTGAATGAGCTGTCACCGATGATAACCAGTGGTCGCCGTGAAAACTCGCGATTGCCGAACCGTCATTCCGGTTTCCACATATGTAATCATGATAAACAGGAACGCCGCCGGCATTTCGCCGACGGCGTTCGGATGAAACGGCAAGGTCGATGCGGGGCGGGTCACTCCGGCCAATGTCCACGCTTCGGGTAACGCGGCTTGGGCATGCGCCAGCGGCGCAGCTGGATGGCGCGGCTCCACGCGTAGGATCCGGAACGCATGCCCTTGGCGACGGAGCGCTCGCCGAACTTTTCGATGAGCTTCTTCTTGAGCTTGCGCCACATGAGTATCACATCGATCACGACGGCGGCCAGATAGACATACAGAAGTATCATCGTCGCAAGATACAACGCCGGCCAGATGGTCATCACGACCATCGAACAGATGAGAATGCCGAATGCGACCGGAATGAAGAATTCACCCAGGTTGAAGCGGGCATCGACATAGTCGCGAATGTAGATGCGCCACGGCAGACGTTCGGCTTTCGGCATATGGGCGATGTCGCCGCGCTGCATCGCCTCGTATTCGGCGTTTTCCTTGTCTCGCTGACGCTGCTTGGCGGCTTTCGCGCTGGCCTTGCGGTCCTTGGGCACCAGGGGTCGCAGGCCCGCTTCCTGCGCCTGCTTGCGCTTCGGCGTAGGATGACCTTTGCCTGCGGACTGCTGGGGCGCGGTTTTGACGGGCTCCTGTGCCTTGTCCTCTTCCTTTTTAAACAGATTCATGCCATAGAGGGTACGGTGAAGCCTAGACGCCTTGCACGGCGGGCGAAGCCTGTCGCGGCCGCTCATGGCCGTACAATGGCATCTGATAATCGTATTCTCGATATCGCTTTCGGATATCGCGTATGTAAAAAGGAGAGTCATGGCAGTCGTGACTACCGACGAGATTCGCTCCCGTGTGGAAGAGGATTGGAATCGCATCGTCGACCTGCTCAATCGCAAAATCGCATTGCAGTCGATTTCCGCGCATGGCATCACCGGCGAGCACATGAAGCGTTCGGCTGAATTCGTGGCCGAAGAACTGCGCAAGGTGGGCGTGGACGCCGCCGTCGCACAGGCGCATAACGCGGACGGCACTCCCGGCGCCTGGGAGGTGATCGGCTCCAGGATCGTCGACCCGCAGGCTCCGACCGTACTGCTGTATGCCCACCATGACGTGCAGCCGGTGCCGGACCCGGCCGAATGGAACACGGACCCGTTCGTCGGCACCGAAATCGACACTCGTCTCTATGGCCGTGGGGCCGCCGACGACGGCGGCGGCATCGCCATCCATTCCGGCGCGTTGAAGGCGCTGGGCGACGATCTGGGCGTCAACATCAAGGTGTTCATCGAAGGCGAGGAGGAGATGGGCTCGCCGAGCTTCATCCCGTTCATCGAAGAGCATCGTGACGAATTCGACTCCGACGTGATCATCGTGGCCGATTCGGGCAACTGGGCCCCGGAGATCCCGAGCCTGACCACGTCGCTGCGCGGCAACACCTGCGTCGACGTGCACGTCAAGGTGCTGCACCATCCGGTGCATTCCGGCCAGTACGGCGGCCCGATCCTCGACGCGAACACGCTGGCCGCGATGCTGATCGCCTCCATGTATGACGAAAACGGCGATCTGGCCATTCCGGGTGTCGCGGCGGAAGAGCCGATCGGCGGTCTGCAGCAGGATCTGGACGAGGCCACCGTGCGCGCCGACGCCGGCATCGTCGACGGCTATCGTCTGGCCGGCACCGGTTCCCTGGCCGCCCGCCTGTGGACCAAGCCGAGCGTCACCGTCATCGGCTTCGACGCGCAGCCGGTGGAAGGCTCGTTCAATGTGGTCAGCCCGGAGACGACGTTCCGTCTGTCCCTGCGCACCGCGCCGAACCAGCGCCCTCAAGAGGCGCAGGCCGCTTTGACTAGATTCCTTGTCGAACATGCTCCGTTCGGCGCCGAAGTGAGCGTCGAGCCGGGCGAAAACGGCATGGGCTGGGCCATGGATCCGAGCGCCGAAGCCACGAAGGATGCGCTTGAAGCGATGGAGGAGGCCTTCGGCGTCGCCCCGATCAACAAGGGCGAAGGCGGTTCCATCCCGTTCATTCCGGAACTGCAGCGCATCTTCCCCGACGCCCAGGTGCTGGTCACCGGTCCGGAGGATCCGAAGGCGAACGCGCACAGCCCGAACGAATCGTTGAGCCTGCCGGGCCTGAAGAAGAACATCGTCACCGAAGCGCTGCTGCTGGCCAAGCTGGCCAGGTAGCTCCGTCGTCCGTGACGAACGGATGAGCATCGAAGGCGGTCGAATGCCATCGGCCGCCTTCATTCTGTCATGGGCCTTTTCTATAGTGTTGCCCCGGACACGGGGGCTGCGTCCGGTGTTCGGCACCGGAACGCGGCTGAGATGAGGGAAACCTCGACCGATTGAACGTGAAACCAGATAATGCTGGCGCACGGACGTCTCTCTTTCCCGTGCCTTCAATGAGGATGTTCACGGGTGTGATGCCTGTGAACCGAAACGAAAGGCACAAGGCAATCTATGTCTGCACAAATTACCATGAAGTGGCGCGTCGTCGATATCGCAGTGGCATCCGTGATCGGCGTGGCTTCGGCTTTGATCTACTGGCTCTGGTCGATTATCACCACCGCGCCGTGGAGCGCGCTGGAACTGGTCGTTCCCGGTCTGGCGGGGGTGCTCAACGGCATGTGGCTGTTCGCCGGTCCTCTGGCCGCGGTTATCGTGCGCAAGCCGGGCGCGGCGGTGTACGCCGAAGTGATCGCCGGCGTGCTGGAGGCGTTGCTGGGCAACCAATGGGGCGGCGCAGGAACGTTCATGATCGCACTGATTCAAGGCCTGTTCGCTGAAATCGTGCTGCTCGCCTTCATGTACAAGAAGTGGAATCTGCCGGTGATCGTGCTTTCCGGCGCGGTGTCCGGCATCGGCTGTTGGGGATACTCCTTCTTCACCCATCTGCAGGCCATCGATCTGACTGGCAGCTACGGCGTCGTGTATCTGCTGACCACAATCGTCTCAGGCGCCGTGTTCGCAGGTCTGCTGATGTGGTACCTGTATATCGGCATCGCCAAAACCGGCGCGCTTGACGCGTTCGCGTCCGGTCGGGAGATCCGCGAACACTGATATTCCCGTATTCCGCACTATTCAATCGAATCGGCGTCACACCGCAGGTCGGCAGGCAAAGGAACCGAAGGGGAACAATGTCCGATAATGCAACCTTGAGCTTCGAGAATTGGGGCTATCGACATGCTTCGCGAAAACAGTTTTCGGTACGTGGCTTGAACCTTACCGTTGAAGCTGGGCAGCGAGTGCTGCTGTTGGGAGCTTCAGGCATTGGAAAATCGACCATTCTTGCCGGCGCGGCGGGTCTGCTTGGCGGTGAGGAACATGCCGAGCAGACCACCGTCTCCTCACAAGGCACGCAGACGCTGGTCGACGCGGACGGTGGCGTCACCGAAGGCCGTGTGCTGGTGGACGGCGTCGACGTGCATAAGGCCCGCGGCCGCGTCGGCTTGGTGCTGCAGGATCCGGACGCCCAAGCGGTGTTCCAGCGTCTGGGCGACAACGTGGCGTTCGGTCCGGAGAACCTCAACGTCGAACGTGAGGAGATCTGGCGTCGTGTGGACGATTCGATGAACGCGGTCGGACTCCATGGCGTGCAGCTGCATCGTTCCGTTCTGCATTTAAGCGGCGGTCAGATGCAACGTCTGGCATTGGCCGGAGCGCTTGCCATGCGCCCGGGCGTGCTGCTGTTGGACGAACCGACCGCGAATCTTGACCCGCAGGGCGTCGACCAGGTGGTGGGGGCGGTGCGTGATGTACTTGATCGACAGCATTCCACAATGGTGCTGGTCGAGCATCGCGCGGCCCCATGGATTGGCATGATCGATCGCGTTATCGTATTGGGATTGCAATCCGAAGGCCGGCAATCGGCGCGCGTGGCTCAGGAGGGTGACGAAGAGGAGGTCAACCGCAGCGGATTCCAACGCACGGTCGTCGTTGCGGACGGCACGCCGGATGAAGTGTTCAACGATCCTTCCCTTGACTTCGCCGAGCTCGGCATCTGGGTGCCGGACCGTTACCGCCGTCCGGAAGATGACATCACCCGCATCCATACGGATGACGAGCCTGAATATTCGCCGGACGCCGGTACCGGCAAAGCCGTGCTGAAGGTCGAGGACCTATCCATCGGACGTGACGGCCAAGCCATCGCCGAACATATCGACATTGAGTTCCATCCCGGCCAGATCACCGCTCTGGTGGGCGCGAACGGCGCCGGAAAATCCACGTTGTCGCTGACCCTCGCCGGCCTGCTGGAACCGGTCGCCGGCCATGTGCATGCCAGCGCGAGCCTGTCGATCGGCGCCGAAGGCGATGAGCCGATTGGCTGGAAATCCACGCAGCTGACCTCACGCATCTCCTATGTTTTCCAAAATCCGGAGCACCAGTTCGCCTGCGGAAGCGTTATGGATGAGGTGATGCTGGGCCCCCTGCGCGCAGGCGTGGGGGAGCAGGAGGCCCGCGACCGTGCCACGGAGCTGCTGAAACGCTTCCGTCTGAGCCAATACGCCAATGCGAACCCGTACACGTTGTCCGGCGGCGAAAAACGCCGTCTGACGGTGGCCTCCGCGCTGGCGGCCGCCCCGCGCGTGCTGATTCTGGATGAGCCGACCTTCGGCCAGGACCGCCGTACATGGATGCAGATCGTGCGCCTGATCCACAGTCTGCGCGGTGACGGCGTCAGCATCATCATCGTCACGCATGACCGAGATCTGGTCACGGCCTTGGGCGCCCGCGTCGTCGAACTGCTGCCGGAACGCGCGGCCGCCGAATGGCGTGAGACGCACAATGCCTACGGCGTCGAAAGCGTCCTCGGAACAGAGCTGGCGCAAAACGCATCGCACTCCCCAACGGATATGCTGGTGCCCGTCAGCGCAGTCAACGAGCGTAAGGAAGACACGAAAGCCGCCAGCCGCTCGCCGTTCCTCGCATCCATCAATCCCGCGTTCCGTCTGATCGGAGCGATTCTCGTCTCATTGCCGCTGCTGCTCAGCCTCGACACGCTATCCGCCTCGGTGGCGCTGGCGCTCGAACTGGTGCTGCTGATGATGCTGCGCTTCACGCCATGGCGCATACTGCGCTCCACCTGGCCCGTGTTCATCGGCGCGCCCAGCTCGGCTCTCGCAGTGCTGCTGTATGGCAAATCCGGCGGCGACATATGGTGGCAGTGGGGCCTGATCCTGGTCACCGACCGTTCCGCGCAATTGGCGCTCGCCACCGGACTGCGTATCCTGGCGATCGGCATACCGGCCATCATCATGATGCTTGGCCTGGACGCCACCGACCTGGCCGACTCGTTCAGCCAGGTACTGCATCTGCCCGACCGTTTCGTCTACGGCGGTCTCGCCGGCATGCGCCTGTTCTCCGTATTGCAGGACGATTGGGCCGCCCTGACCGCGTCGCGACGTTCGCGCGGCCTCGGCGACGACAACAAGATCAAGGCGTTCTTCCCGCAGACCTTCGCATTGCTGGTCCTGTCGATCCGTCGTTCGACGACATTGGCCACGGCGATGGAAGCGCGCGGATTCGGCGGAACCGGCCCGCGCTCGCATGCGCGCGTCAGCGTGGTGCGAACGCGCGACTGGCTGTTCGTCGCAGGATGCCTCGCAGTGCCTGCGATCGCGTTGCTATGCGCCGTATATTGGGGGACCTTCGCGCCGTTCGGCGCATGATCCGCTACCGCCGATGCGGGCCGGGGCCATGGCTCAAGGCCCGCGCGACGGCGATCGTTGCGGCGATGATGGTGATTCGCGGCTTATGACGGAACGTTTTAAGGGGATTCCGGCATGAAGATGAACTGCACCCCAAAAGTTGGATTGGAAATATTCTGATCTGATTTTTGGAGGTACGGTTTCTCATGTCACAGGACGGAAGAAGACGTTACAGCGACCGGTACATGCGACGCGTCGCCGGTCTG
>NZ_JBKEUV010000011.1:0-93054 GCF_056356755.1 Bifidobacterium sp. LH_449 | reverse complement strand
GTGGCATTTCGTTGTATGGTCGTTGTTCATGACGCAGGGCCCTGTCGCCATGCAGGATCGTTATGACTCGCCGTGGGCGTGGGGCCTTATCCAATCGATATTCTCGGTGGGTTCGATAATCGGCTCGCTCGTCACGGTCCCGGATCGGTTCCGGACGGCAAAGGTGTGTTTGCTGTCCCTTCTGCCGTTTTGCCTGATTCCCGTAGGAATGTCCTTCGGCGCGCCTCTATGGATGCTGTATGCGTTGGTCGCGTTCGGAAGCCTGACGATTGCCGCGGCCTCGGTGCGATGGTCCACCGCGCTCCAGCGGGATGTCCCCGGTAGGCACTTGGCGGGTGTGTTCGCTTTCGATTACGTGTTCAGCGAGGGGATCAGTCCCGTGGGTTTCATCCTGATGCCGATGCTTTGCCCGGATTCCGGTTCCGCCGCGACGTATGCTGTTGTCTGTTCCACAGCTGCGATTCTTGTGGCCCTGTCCATGGGCGGGAAAGCGTTATTGGGCTACGAAAAGGGAGCCGATGGCGACTGAGAGGGGAGACGCTGCGGTCTCCATCGGGACTGGGGAGCGGCTCCGGCGACGTCGAAGGAAACGTGCGGTCGTGTCGTCCGATCCGATGATGCTGCAGGTGCTGCGGGAGAGGCTGCGGGACGCGCCGGCGTCGTGACCTTTCCTGCCGCTGACCGTTCGCCGTCGTTCCCGCGGCGTGTCGGCGGACGTCGTATCGGCCGGTCTGTTATGTTTCGGTAATGGCGTGCTGGTGGTGCGCTTCGTGGAGTCGATGGGGGATTGCGATGATAGTGAGGCTGTTTTCGGTCGGGCGTGCGCGGGTGGCGTTGTTCCTTGCGTTGTCGATCGTGCTGGGGGCGTTGATCTCGGCTGACGCGTTCGTGCTCCAGTGGCTGATCGACGCGGTCCAGAACGGTGAGTGGGCGCGGTTCCGCCTGTGCGCCGTCCTGGCCGTCGTGATTCTCGTCGTGCAGTCCGTGGTGTATTGGGGCAGGCAGACGTACAGCGAACGCATGTCGTATCTCATGCTCGGCCGTCTGCGCCAGCGGATGTTCGACGGGATATCGGCGATGCCTCTGACCCGGATGAAGGACCTGTCGGCGGACCGGCTTTTCTCCCAGATGACCTCGCAGCTGGAACAGGTGAAGGCCGATCTGATCGACGTGCTGCTTTACGGCACGGTCCTCGCCTCGCAGGTCGCGTTCGCGGTCGTCAGCATCCTTGCCATCAATCCCGTCCTGGGGGCGTTCGCGCTGTTGCTGTGCCTTCCCATGGCGCTGGTGCCCGTGGCGTCGAAGCGTCGTGTGCGGGACGCCCGCAACGCGCTCGTCGACGCGCAGAACGAACTGAACGACGGCATGGGGGATCTGCTGCGGGGCATGCCGGACTGGAGGCTCATGCGCAGGGAGCGGCTCGTCCGCGCGTATTTCACGCGGCGGAACCGCGGATGGCTCGGCAAGGCCTACCGCGACGCCGACACGCAGATGGGCGTGGACGCGGTCACCAACGCGTTGAGCCGTGTCCTGATCTTCGGCATCTGGCTGGCCGGCGGGCTGCTGATCATGCAGGGCACGATGCGGATCTCCCAGGTGGTCGCCCTGTACGCGCTGATCGGCAACATCTCCGTGCCCATGTTCCAGCTCTCCGGACTGGTGGCCCAGTATCACGCGGGTCGCGAGACCCTGCTCCGGCTCGAGGGCGACCTGTCCGTACGGCCGTCCCGGACCCCCGCGCCGATGGCGCCGTCGCCGGCGTCCGGTCCGGCAGGCGCCGCACGTGACGGCATCCGGTTCACGGGCGTACGGCTGCACCGTGTCGGGCGTCCGTTCGATCTCGGTCTCGACCTGTCGGGGCGGTATGTGGTGGAAGGGCCATCCGGCGGCGGCAAGTCCTCGCTGCTGCGCGCGCTTGTCGGGCTGGACGACGACTACGACGGCTCGATCGCCATCGGCGGCGTCGACGCGCGTTCGGGGGAGCGGCGCGTTGCGGCCCGCATCGGCTACCTGTCCCAGCAGAGCCATATCTTCCGGGGCAGCGTCCGTGAGAACGTCCGCATGTTCGACGCGTCCATCAGGGACGCTGCCGTGATGGACGCGCTGAGGCGCGCCCAGCTGGGCGATTGGGCGGACGCGCGCGGGCTTGACAGGCAGGTGGACGACAGCCTGAACCTCCTGTCCGGAGGGGAGCGGCAGCGTCTGCTCATCGCGCGGACACTGGCGCAGGGCTACCGTTTCTGCCTGCTGGACGAATTCGACACGGGGCTGGACAACGACACGGTTGATCTGATCGAGCGCGTCCTGCTGGAGAGCTTCGACGGTTTCGTCGCCGTGACGCACAGGCCCGGGCATGCGCTGTCCTCGCGGGCCACGGCCGTCATCACCATGGGGGACAACACCCTGGCCGGCGTGGAGACGCATGACCCCGCGGCCGCGCGCTCCTGACATGGGGACGTCGGGTCCGCCGTGACGGGAGAGAAACCAGTCGTGGTTTCCCCGTTCCGCGGCCTTCCAGCAGTATTCCAGGTCGTGCGTGATGGTCAGGACCGTCCGTCCGGCGGCGTGCGGCTGGTTGACGTAGTCGATGAACAGGTGATTCGTTCGTGGTCCAGAAGCCGCGGCGTGACCTGATCCCGGGAACTCTGTCCGTTCGTATGAGGCCGTACAGCCTTGCCGCACGGGTCGTCGCCATACAATGCGTCTGGTGCCGCGTTCCGTCCGTGCCATTTTGAAGCGGAGGGCCGGGTCGGTCGTGGGATGCCGAAGACGATCGGCGGGATGCGTGCATATGACTATCGGCTGTTCGGAAGGTGTCGTGATGGGTGGCAGACATGGGATGAGCGGGGTCTCTCGCAGGGTCGGCCGGCATGGGGCGATCGGCGTCGTGCGGGCGCGTCATACGCCGGTCAGGCTGGTCGCGTCCCTGGCGTGTGGCGGTTTCGCGTATTGGGTGTACGCGCACGTGGCGTGGGCGTATCTCCTGTCGATGACGCGTGGGGCGTTGGAGTCCGATCCGGTTTTGGGGGTCGGGATGGCCGTGGCGGTCGTGTCGGTTGCCGTGGCGGTGTGCTATTGGGATCTGGGGGTGTTCGGTTCGGGGGTTCCGAAGGCGGCGGGCGATGCGCAGGCGGTGGTGTACTGCGTGCTGCTGGCCGGGGCCGTGATGGGCAAGAGCGTGGGGGTGCGTGGCGTGAACTGGGATGTCGCGGCGATCGTGGACGAGCTCGTGCCGCTTTCCCCGACGCTGGTTCTGAACGTGCTGCTTTTCGTCCCGGTGGGCATGATGCTGACCGATGCGTTGAGGGAATCGCCGTGGGCCCATGTCGGGGTGGCGGCCGTGCTGCTGTCGGCTGAGGCGTTGCAGTATGCGCTGTCTCTCGGCGTGTGCGATGTCGACGACGTCCTGGTGAATTACTGCGGGGTGTTATGCGGCGTGGCGGCGGCGTCGTGGCTGCGCGCGCATGTGTGCGTGCTTCGCTGCGACGGCGGCCGTTACGTGGTCCGCAGGGTGGTCCGGGCGTGATGCGGCGTCTTGTCGATGTGATGAGGCGGCGTGCGGTGTTGTGCCTGCCGTCGTGGCTGTGCGCGGCGTGGCTGGCCGGGGACTGGGCGTGGCGGGTCGGGGTCTGGTCGTGGCGGGCGGGGGCGCATGTACTGCCGGACGTCCCGGTGGCGGCGATGGCGGTCCTGCTTGTCGTCCTTCCCTGCGCCCCTGTCGCGGTGTCCCTGGTCGTCGTGGCGTGCGGGGTCCTTTTCGTGGCGTTGCCGGTTCCCGGGCCGGACGTGAACTGGCTGTCGTCCGTGCCGGTCTGTCTGGCGTTGGCGGTGCTCGGGCATCGATGGCGGTCGGCGCGGTCCGTGGCGGCGGCGCTCGTTCTCGGATGCCTGCCAGGGCTCCTGGGGGCCGTGTCGGGGTTCGGGCCGCTGTCCGAGGCCGCGTCTTCCGTGCAGACGTGCGCGATGTGGTGGTGCGTCGGCGCGATGGCGGGCAGGGCCGGGGACGCCGAACGCGCCGGGGCGGTGCTGGCCGAACGGTCCCGGCAGCGGGAGCATCGGCTGCGGATGCTGGGGCTGCTGCACGATTCGCTGGCCAACGACCTCGTCGGCGCGCTGTTGCGCTGCCGCGCCGTCGTCTCCCGCCGGGACGTCGACGTCACGACGCTGGCGGAGATGCGCGAGGTCGGGGACATTCTGGAACGGAGCCTGACGCGGCTGCGGGAGGACGTCCTCGCTCCGGAGCGCGCCCTGCTTGACGGGGGCGCGGGCCCCGTCGGCGCTGGACCGGAAGGCGCCGCGGACGATGGGGCCGTTCCGACGTCCGGCCCGTGCCTGTCGGCGACGGTGGCGGAGTTGGACCGGTGGCTGGAATCGCGGGGGTGGAAGGGCCTGGTGCGTGTGACCGGGGACCTCTCGGACATCGACGCGGCGTCGGTGCGGCTGGCCGAGCGGTGCGTCCGGGAACTGGGCGTGAACATGCTGAAGCACGGCAGTCCCGGGGCGTTCGCGTTGGAGGTCGACGTCGACGGGGACCGCATACGCGTGTTCGCCTCCAATCCCGTTGCACGCGGTCCCGCCGGCCGCGATGCCGTCGGGCGCGGTTCCGTTCCGGCGACGGACGGGCGCGGCGGCGCTTGCGGACCATGCCCGGAGTCGGTCCTGTCGTCGGACTGCGGGCTGGCGCTGCTTCGTCGGGAGCTGGACCGGCGCGGCGGATCGCTGCGGTGGGCGGACGAGTCCGGGGAATGGACCGTGTACGCGGTCATACCATGCGGCGCGTCGGCGAAGGGGGAGGGATGCTGAGGGAAGGACGGCCTGTCGGGCCGCGTCGTCATGCGGAGTCCGAAGGGTCGGGGATGGTCGCGCCGTCTCCTGTCACCGTCGGCATCGTCGACAACGACCCTGTGGTGGCAAAGGCCCTGGCCGCGATGTTCGAAGATGCGCCGACGCCGGTCCATGTGCTGTGGAGCGTGTGTTCGGCCCGGGAGGTGTTGCTGTGTTGCGGATCGCCGGATATGGTGCCCGACGTGCTGCTGGCCGACGTGTCGATGCCCGGGATGGGAGGGATCGAACTGGCCCGGCGTGTGCGTGAGGGGCATCCGGGCGTCCGCGTCGTGGCGGTGACCGCGTTCGGGACCGACGCCGTCGGTGGCGTTCCTCGGGATTCGGGCGTGGCGGCGGTGCTGCGCAAGGAGGCCACGCTGCAGGAGTACGTCAGGGCCGTCGCCGCGGCCGCGGGACGCGACGATCTGTCCGGGTGGAGGGAGCGGTCGTGGTCGTTCGCGCGCATGATGCTGACCGAGACCGAGGTGGCGGTGCTGCGGGAATACCTGCGGGGCCGCACCACGGCGGCCACGGCGCGTCTGCTGCACATGTCCGAGGGGACAGTGAAGACCCATATGAACCATGCCTACAGGAAGATGGGCGTGCACAACCGGGCCGAGGCCATCCGTGTCTGCGTGCGCGAACGCATCCTGTGACGGCGTCGGACTCCCCGTTCCCACGACCCGGACGGCGCCGTTTCCCGCATGACGTTGCCGGGCGCGGACCGAATACCGCAACGGCAGGGGCGTGGGAACGGGCCGGCAGGGGGCAATCGTCGGGTTTCCCGTAGAACCGACGTCTTGGTTCGTGGGGCGTCATGGGATCCGTGACAGGACGTAGTCGATGTCCACCGTCCCCTCAGCATCGGGAGTGATCCCGGCATCATAGGCGTCGGCACTCTGTCCGATGTCCGGCGTGACGCCGATGGATGCCGGCGTTCGCGCTGTTCCTCGCCATCACCGTGGACTACACCACCTGGCAGGACTATCTGGACGGCGTGCCCGAGCTCATCGTGCAGTCGGGCGCGTCGTTCCGCGCCTATCTGCTGTCCAGACTGTGGGTCTACGAGGCGGCGTCCACGGTCTTCCTCGCCATATCACTGCTGGCGGCGTATGGAATCCTCCATGAACAGCATGCCGTTCCCTGTGGGAAACGATTCGAGCCGGCCCGCGGTGTTGAGGCACGTTGATCCGCCGTACGCTTATTCCGGTACACCATGCGGCTTCCCGCCGTGTAAGCGGTGTCTGATTCGTCTTGCGGCCATGCTCTTATTGGAATGGGACTCTTTCTCATCGGGAACGGCTCGCTTATGGCGAGATTCTCAATATGATTCTTCCATTGAGAATCATCGTAATGTCCTGACGAGGGTTTCGATGAAGATTGCCCGCCTGGCCGTTATGCATCCCTGCCGTGGTCTGGTTCCCGTCGATCTGTTGTACAAAAACGGGAAGCGTTGCCCGTCTTTCAGGAGTTATAGAAACCGAATCAGCTTATTCGCTGATGATTCGAAGCGTTAGCGATCATGTCGGCGGCGGGCCCGGAACGCACCTCACATGGAACGTGTATGTAGCTGCATGCGCCGGATCCCGATAAGCGACCAGGACGGTATAGTATTCAACGCGCGTTGAAAAAAGGAAATGTTTTTATGTTGGAAAACGACATGCCGGGTGTCAACGCAAGAGTGGTTCCCATATAATCGGATATGTCCGCTGCAAGGAAAGGAAGCCAATGCCGCAGAACACCATCATCGTCACGGTCGCGATCATCAAGGGCGGTTCGGGGAAAACCACCACGGCCATGTCCCTGGCCGGGCTTCTCGCTCGCCGAGGCGAGACCGTCACGGTCCTGGATTCCGACAACACCGGCGGCGCCACCATGTGGGAGCAGTACGTCGCATTGGAAGACGAGCGTCTCCGCGACGAGGACGAGGCCGCAGGCAAGCCCCACAAGCCGTACACACTCGGCTTTGACGTCATCCAGACCAACGAGGCCGTATTGAACAGTCCGGAGCTGCTGCGCCGCAAATACTCCGGATGGGTCATCATCGACACGCCACCGTCCGACGCCGGCGTCGTGCAGGCGGCCATCCGGGCCGCCGACGTGGTGGTCATCCCGTGCCAGCCCAGCATCAGCGATCTGACGCATGCCGGCAAGACATACGCCGCGACCCCCAACGGCATCGTGCTCCTGACCCGCGTGAAGCCGCGCACGATTCTCGCGCAGAACGCCATCGCGCAGCTGGATGAGGAAGGCATCGCACGATTCGAGACGTACATCAGCGAACGAGAGGCGATCAAGAACCTGTACGGCACGAACGCCGTCGACAACAAGGAATATTCGAGCGTCCTGCAGGAACTGCTCGATTACGTGCGCGACAACGGCAAGGAGGTCTGAGACCATGGTGAAGAACGCACGCAGGAACGCCTTCGCGGTCGGCCTGTCCGACAGGCGCGACATGTCGGTCAGGGCGCTTGACGCGTCGGCCGCCGACGTGCCGGCAACGGACGCCGGGAACATGACGGACGGCATACGGTCAGGGGAGCGCCGTCGGGAGGCGGCCACGGAAGGGTCCTCCGCGACCGCCGTCGCAGCGGAGGCCGATGCTTCCATCGCCCCGTCGGGGAACACGACGGGCACCGTCCCGACAGCGCAGTCCGATGCCGTGACCGCGCTGCTCAACGATCCAGCGGTGGCATCCAACCCGATGGTGCTGCAGGTGCTGCGGGAGAGGCTGCGGGACGCGCCGGCGTCGCCTCGTCCGGAACCCGGCACGAAGGAACAGGCGGACGAGGACGTGCGCAGGCTGCGTGAAATGGCGTACAGGCAGCACCGTCTCGGGGTGGACATCACGGAGGAGAACTGGCTCGCCATCCGGGACCTGTCGTATCGTACCGGACTGAAGCAGAAGGTCATCGTGAACGCCCTGCTGGAATACGTGATTCGCGACAACCACCTGGACGTCATCAAACCCTACGTCGACAGGTACCTGCAGCTGGACGAACAGCGACGGAAACAGCGGGACTGATCCACCGACGGCATCATGCCCGTTCCCTGTCGACGGATGCCGTGTTGTTTTGGGCGGTTCCGCCTGTGCGCCGTCCTGGCCGGCGTCGGCGAAGATCGTTCCGGGTCTGTCTCCGGCGTGGTGGCGGCGCATGAATTCGATCTTGAACGTCTTGGAGTAGGTGATACGCCGGGCGGTGACGGCCTCGACCGCGCCGAGCGCGGCGAGGCGTTCCCGTTCGGCGGGAATGAACATTCCGTTTTTCATGTCGCGGGCTCCTTTCATGCCCGCCGGCCGTGGTTCCGTTTCCGGTTTATTCCCGGTTACGGAACATGTGTGCGGAATGTGGGATACCCTTCAAAAGGGACGAGCTGCGGTTCGGTTTCTGTTTGCACAACAATGTGTTGGGGCGGCCGATTTTTCTGAACACTCCAACAACAAGAAGAGTGTTCTCTACGGGAGGACTGGATGCTCAGAATAAAATTCGCGCATCGATTGCTTGGTTATGAGACCGGTGCAAGCTGCTGCCGGAGCCAAATCACCCCGCACGGTTTTCCAAGGCAGTTCACTGTGGGTCCGTGAACTCAGTTCGTTGCCGGTCAGCGAGCCGAGTTCATCGCATACGGCGTCAATCACGCGTCGCTCTTCATTGGTGAAGACGCTATCAACGTTCGATACGGTCAACTCGCCGGGGCGAATCAGAAACATGCCGCGATGCCGTGCAAACAATTCACGGCATACGGGTCCACCTCGCCATGCCTGGAAGTCTTCCTGAAAAAGAGGATATCCACGATGCGCAAGAAACTCCGCTTGAACATAGAACACGAGCTTTTGCAATTTCATGGTTGTCATAGTCCCGCATCGTTGCAAAACATATGCGGCGACATCTACCACGGTAGCCATGGCACCCTCCTTTCTTTAATCGGAAGCATTTTACTATACTGTGCGGATATGGGTACCTTTGGCGAAAACGTCTCCATTAGCCGTAATAGGGCCAATCAGGCCGGAAAGACTTTACGGGCTGCGGCACATGGCGGAAGTTTTACTGATGAACAATATTCTGAAGCCATTGAGGTCGCTCAGGCATGGAGATCCCAACACGTAGAAGCAACGCAGCGGTGTTTCTCCACTGTCCTGGCACGAACGTCGGGTTCTGGGAATTATGTTTGTACATACCGGTTGAAGCGGTTGGACTCGATTATTCGCAAGCTGCAGAGAGCCAATACGCATCTTAAGCTGGGAGAACTTGATGACATTGGAGGATGCCGTGTGATCGCGGAGAATATTGATCAGGTTAGGTATGTCGCCAAGATCCTCAAAGACATTATTCCGTTGAAAAACAGCGGTGGCGAGAAAGACTACATTGCTTCCCCGCAGCGGTCTGGCTATAGATCGCATCATCTATTAGCGAAAATCAATACCGATGGCGGGTCGTATCAAGTGGAGATACAGCTTCGTACACAACTGCAACATTGCTGGTCAACCGCAGTCGAGGCGGCCGGGGAAATCTATGGAACCGAGTATAAAAGTCCGGAAATTCGTAGGTCGTCGACAGGCGTCGATGCGGAACGCATAGTATTTTTCCAGATAGTGTCGAGTCTGTTTGCTCTGGAGGAAGATGCTCCGCAAGTTCCAGAATTTGAACGGACGTATGATATCTTGGTTGATGATTTGCGATCCCTTGACTGCACAGTACCGTTATTGGATGATTTGCAGGCATCCGTCTCTAATGTATTTTTCCTTCAACCGAAGTTTTCAGAGGAAAACAACAATCTGTTTCTTCTTAAATTCTCGAGAGATGATCAATTCCTCGATATTGAGTCGTTCCCTGAATCCAGATTGAATAGGGCGCTGGAACGGTATAACTGTTACGAGAACAGGATCGAGACACATAATGTCGACGGTTTCGCGATGAAAGATGAAAACTTCTACGACAACGTGGTATTGGTCTACGCGAACAATTTTGAACAATTGGAAATCGCGTACCCGAATTATTCGACCAATGTGGAAAAGTTTGTTGAAAAAGTTCGTAGCTATTTAGGGAGTCCTTTAAGTCGATAGCGCTTGTTGACCCATGGGGAACATCGCGTCCGCCGTGACGGGAAGGGAACCGATCGTGCCCCCTCCCGTCACGCAAAACTGACATAATCTACATTATCGGCGATTACGGCTTCCGTCGCCTTCAACGGTTTCGGGACGGGAGCCCGGAAACCATGTCGTCATGTCCGCGGCCCGGCGTGGCGATGCTGGTGAACGTCCCGTAGTCGGGCACGTCGGCGAGCATGACGTCCTCGACGACGTGCCGGTCGTCGAGGACGACGACCCGTTCCGCGGTCTTCCAGCAGTATTCCAAGTCGTGCGTGATGGTCAGGATCGTCCGTCCTGCGGCGTGCAGCTGGTTGACGTAGTCGATGAAAGCCCTAGCATGGCATTATCGGGGTGCATCAGGGTCTTGACATTCATCGGCTTGGGAAGCGGTTTCTTCATGTTTCTGGTCACCTCTGTTCTCGTGTTCTTGGAATGAGAACAGTTCGGCGAACCGCGTGCCTTCGCGCCTGAGTTGCTCGTAGGTGCCTGTTTCGACGATTCGCCCGTGGTCGAACACGTAGATCCGGTCCATGTCCCGCAGAGTCCATACCCGGTGGGAGACCACTATGGTGATGTAGTCCTTCGCGCTGTTGCGCAGGTCCCTGAAGAGTGATTCCTCTGTCTCGGCGTCGACGTTGCTGGTCGCTTCATCCAGTATGCGAATCGGCGCGTTTCGCAGTTCCAGCCGCGCCAATGCCAGCCGCTGCCATTCGCCACCGGACAGCCCGGCCCCGCCCCACTGGTTGCCCAGCTGCGAATCCAGCCCGTCCGGCAGTCCATCCACGAACCCGTCCGCCCGTGCCTGCTTGAGCGTTTGCCATAGCCTCCGGTCGTCGTCCCGTACCTGCTGATCGCCCATGGACAGGTTGTCGCGCACGGTCAGTTCATACCTGCCGTATTCTTGGGGAACGACCCCGAAGAAGCGATGGCGCTGGCGGTAGGTTGAGCCGGTCAAGTCGATGCCATCGATGCTGAGCGCATCGCACCTGGCGTCGAGCATGCCCAGCAGTCCCTTGACCGTGGTCGTCTTTCCCGCTCCGTTGGCTCCCACGAAAGCCACCATCTCGCCTTTGCGGAGATTGAGGTTTATGCCCGTGACCGTGGGGGCGTCGCTGTTGGGATAGAACACGTCCATGTTGCTCACCGCGATTGATTCGGCGTGCAGCGTCGAGGACTTCGTCTGGGCGTGTTCGGGGGCGTGTACGCCCAGACCCATGAAGCGGCGGAAGGCCGTGACCGCTGTCGACGAGGTCAGCAGCTCGCCGATCGAGTAGCCGACGTTGCTGGTGGCGATGATGCCCGACAGGATTCCGGTCGTGCCGCCCGCGATCATGGATGCGGATGCCCCGGATGTGATCATCGCGGCTAGAGCGCCTGTGAGCAGCGCCACGGAGACGATGCCGGCGGCACCGTCGCTGGCGATCGACAGCGATTCCAATCCGAGTCTCAGGTCCCGATAGTTTCTGCGGTGCCGAGAAGCCCAGTCGGCGACGGTGTCCGACGCGTCGTAGAGCGACAGCTCCTGGGCCGTGCTCTGGTAGGTCAGCATGGATTCCCGGTACTCCGCGGCCCGCTGCGCCGTGGTGATTCCGGGCCAGCGCTTCGCATCCTCCCTTGAATAGAACATCATGGAAACGGTCAACGGCAGCAGAGTCGCCAGTATCAGCAGCGCCGCGACCCAGCTGGTTCGCCAGAGCGTCACGGTTAACGAGCCGCATACGAGCAGGGAGAACAGCGTCGACAGCAGCGATACGGGCTGCATCGGCAGTTTTCCGGAGTCGATCGATTCCCGGGCCTGCCTGCCCAACTCAATCACTTCGGAATCCGCGATCTCGCATGGATCCAACGAGGCGTAGACGTGGTCGATTCGTTCGTGGCAGCGTGCCCCAATCGATATCTGCACCATCCTTTGGATGGTGTACATGATCTGTTGCGCGGCAAGGTAGCCCGCCACGACGATTCCCGTCGCGCAGGCCCAGAGCATCGCCTTGCCTGGGTTTGAGATGTGCGAGACCATGCGGGATACGAACACCGTCTGCGCGCTCGGCACCAGCGATATCAACACCGTGACCAACGTGGCGATGACGGACAGCGCCGGGCAGGTCGAAAACGCGTTGCGCACGCTCCAGCCGCACGAATCAAGCAGGTTCGGCAGACCGGACAAAGCGCGGTTCTTTCTGGTGTTTCCGGGTTTGGCCATCCTTGATACCTCCTAGCGAATGTCATAGGCGGCAGGTCGATTGGCCTGCCAAATCGGTGTGGTCATTGTCCACGACATAAGCCGATTCGGGATCTCCCACGCGGCGGACAAATGACGGGGCGTGATCTCTCGCGGTGCCCGGACATCCTTGACCGGCGCCTGCGCATACGCAAATGAACAGAACCTCATATGGGCACATACATATATACTCAATACGTTTTACATGCATCCGTATCTGTTGTCCAAACATGGGATTTCCGTTGGCTCCGTCCGCATTCGCCGCCATCCGCCCATGTCACGGACGTAGCATGACGCATCACGATCGACGTCGGCGACGCGTCGGACTGTTCGGCACTCCAATCATCCGAATCCGCTCACTCCCGGACAAGATCCGACTGGCATCGCCTTGCTTTCTATAGTGTTACCGTATCCCACATAGTGATGCGCGGGATGTCCTTGATTCTGGAGCATAGGGCGGTGAGAACGCCAAGGGCCGAGAAGACGACGGCCGATGCGATGACGAGCGTGAAGCCGTTGTCCAGCTGAAGCATCGGTCCGACGAAGGCCGGGGTCACCGCGCTTGCGAGACCGACCGATGTCTCGAACACCGCCGAGGCCCTTCCCTGCATGTCCTCCGGGGTCTTGCCGAACAGGAAGCCGTACAGCGCGGCGTTCAACGCCGGCACGGGCAGCCCGACCAACGACGTCATCGCCAATATGCACGGGAACGAGCCGCGGAACAGCAGCGGGACGAAGCACGCCATTATGAACGCCAGGCAAAGAACGATCAGCAGTCCCGTGCGGACCCGGTTGACCAGCCGGATGGCCAGCAGCGAGCCGATCAGCGCGCTGACGCCCATGCCGGTGCTGATCAGACCGATCAGCACCGAACTGGTTCCCGACGCCGCCAGCATGATCTGGGAGCCGGTCACCAGCATGACGAAGGAGACGTTCACGAACGCCCCGACCAGCATGGCCGCCAGGAAAGTCGGCCTGCGGGAGCACCAGCGCCAGCCTTCGTGCAGATGCCTCGCGAAGGCCGGCAGCGGGTTTGCGCGGGGTCCGTTCCGGTCGGATGCGTCGTCCGGGCGATGCGGGGAGGGGGCGCGGATGGACGACGCGGCAACGGCGCTTGTCAGATACGAGAGGGAGGACGCCACGAAGATCGCGGCGCTCGACAGGCTGTACAGCAGACCGCTCACCAGTCCCCCGGAAAGGTCGAGCGCCGCCTCGCGGCTTTCCCTCACCGCCTGGGCGCCCGGAAACAATGTTTCGGGGATCAGCGACTTGAGTATGGCGTCGTTGGAGCCTCCGAGCAGGCCCGTGACCACTCCGAACAGGACGATCAGGACGCAGAGGGCCGCGATGTCCGGTCCCAGCCAAAGCATGAGGGCCGTCGCCAGCGACAGGGCGAAGCCCGCGAAGCCGAGCAGACGCATCATCTTCTTCCTGTCCAGCATATCGACGAGGCCGCCGCCTATCGGGGTGAGCGCCATGACCAGCGTGGATTCGATTGCGGTAAGAACGCCGGCGACGCTTTCCGACCGTGATATCTCGAACGCGATCAGGGGAACCGCGAAGGCCCTCATGCTTTTCGCAAGGGCCTCCGCGGTGTCGGAGACGAACCAGTTCCTGTAATTGCCGATACGCCACAACGAACCGTCCATTCACGTCCTCCGTCTCTTGGAATCGGGCGGCGTATCCGTCCCTGGTCTTTGCCCGTCCGGCCGTCCGTCTGCGGCCTGGTTGACGGCCTCCCGGTCTTCGTCCCGCCATTGAGACGGTACCTCTTCGGAGTGGCCTCGGACTGGCATCCGTCTGGAATATGATCAGGATCCGCCGGACCAAACGGCCCTGTGCTCCCGCCGCATGTATCATCGATGTATGCCTCGCCTCGTGAGGGTGCGGGTCATCGGGAAGTGAGACGTTGGAGACGATTGCTGATTGGGGGAACATGTCCACGCCGGCAAGGAAACGCTCGAAGCTGCTTCTTCTCCTATTGGTTTCCGGTCTTCTGGCGATCGCGTGCTGCGTGCTTTACGTCACGCATGACATGAAGACACAGTCCTCCGCGGATGTGATTCCCAGGAAGGTCTCCATTTCGGATTCGGTGTTGTTCACGAAGGACGTGCTCCTGAAAGGCGTGGAGCATCTCGAAAGGGACCTGAGTCCTTTGCGTGAATGCAGCATCGACGAGATAAAGTATTCCGAGAATCTGGGGACGGACAGGGACGCCGTAAGGAACGTACCTGGCACGCAGGCCGAATATACGGTGTATTACCATTGCGACGAACTCAGTGACGACATATCGTGGCTGTCGCCCAGAGGCTCCTATGAGTTCCATCTGAAATATGATCCAACGCAATCGACGGATCAGAGCGGCTGGGTGACGGTCAGCGGATTCGCCAACGGATGACCGGTATCAGGATCGCCACCGCAGTCCCGAACCGTACCATATTCCCGTTGACGATTTCACCGATCGCCGTTTCGCTCATGTTGATGGTTTTCGCCAAACGGTAGCGGCTGATACCCAGCGGCCGGAGGAATTCCTTATCGAGGATCGCCCCGGCGTGCTGCAGCAGTGGTCATTGGCGGCGTTCGTGCTCGATGAGTTTGGCGATGGCCTGGCCGCGGGTGGCGGCGTCGAGTTTGTCCATGGCTCGTCTGGTGTAGGTCTTGATGGTGTTGGCGCTCAGGCCCGTCAATTCGGATACCTGCCGTGTGGTCAGCCCCCTGGCATACCAGCGCAGGATCTCGGCCTCCCTGATGGACAAGTCCACACGCCCGTTGTGTCGGTCTTCTGCTGCATCGGGCGCTGCGAGCCGTTCGTGCGCCAGGCGGGCGGCACCGAAACCGGCGTCGGGCGCGTCCTCGTGCCACGTCAATCCGTCCGCGACCGCGGTGATGGCGGTCCGGATGCGTCGCAGACTGCGCTTGGCGACGATGCCCTGCGCGCCGGCTTGTGCGGCGTCGCGGGCGTACCGGTCGATCGGGAATGCGGTGATCATGAGGACCGGCATGTTTCCGTCGCGTTCTCGGATGCGGCGGCAGGCCTCGATGCCGGACATGTCGGACAGGGACACGTCCATCAGCAGCACGTCGGGCCTGGTCCGTCCGTCCAGGCACAGGGACACCGCCCGGCGTCCCGACAGGCAGCGCCAGGCCACCGCGTCCCGTCCGAACGCGCCGGCCAGGGAGGAGGACAGCGCGCCCAGAACCAGTTCGTCGTTGTCCACGACGCCGATATTCATAGGACGTCCTCCCGGTCCGGCCCGTGCGCGCCGGCATCCGCGGTCGGGGAGGGCCTTCCGTCGGTCACGGCATCGTCGGTCCCGGCCCCGTCCCCGTCTCTGTCCTGTAACGGCAGATCCGCGTACAGCGTCCATTCCCCGTCCTCCAGGGACGTGTTCAGCGTGCCGCCGAGCGCCCGGATGCGGCGGCGGTGCAGTCCGAGCCCCCTGCCGGAGCGCGCGCGACGGAACCGTCCATGGCCGGCGGCGACATCGGTCTGCACGACGCGAAGCCTGCCGGACCGTGCGGCGACGTCGACGCTGTACGGTTGGTCAGGGTCCGCGTGGGCCGCGATGTTGACGAACAGCTCGTCGACCAGATCACCCGCCTCACGCGACGCCGCCTCACCGACCTGGACGCCCAGCAGTCCATCGACGTCCACGGACACCGTGCCGTCGAAACCGAGCGCGCGGAGGCGCGCGACACCGGCCTTCACCCGTCCGTCGAGCAGATCCGCCATGGAGCCGGATCCCGGGGGCGTCTCGCCGCCGTCGAGCACGTCGATCACCCGATGCACGTTGTCCAGCGTACGCTGCGCGGCCTGGTCGACCCGTTGCCACGCCTCCCGCTCCGCGTCGTCCAGCCCGGGATCCTCCAAGCGCTGTTGGGCGAGGAACGCGATATACGACAAGCCTCCGGCGACCGTGTCGTGCGTGCGCCCGGCCAGCTCGCGATCCCTGCGCATGCGGTCCATGCGACGGCGTGCCTCGTCCAAGCGGGTCTCGCGGTCGCGCAGCAACCCGGACAGTCGGCGGTTCGCGCGCACGAACAGCATCATCAGCCAGTACGCCGCATACACGGCCGCCAGAGCCGCGGCCAGCCATAGCAGCCACGGCCAGCCGGTCACCGACCACACGGCCACCACCACCGAACCCGCGACCGGCACACCGTAGCCGCCGACCAGCGCGTACGCCGTATCGTCGCCGGCCACACGCTCCAGCCAACGCACCCACGCCGGCGACCGCACCGGACCGGTCCGACGTGCGCGACCGCCGAGCACGCCCCGTCCGCGCACGAGACGGATCACATATGCCGAGCGGTTCACGACGAAATACACCACATACGCCGCCATGCACACCGCGGAGACGGCCGCCAGCCACGACGCTCCCGTCCTCGAATACGCGAACCCCGCCGCCAACGCCAACGCGGCCAACGGCAGCGAACGCATGTCGAAACGACGCTCATGCTCCAGGTCCTCGGGATCCAGGAACACGTCGCGCAGAAAGCCACGCACGCCTTGGCTCCCGGGCTCAACGCCACCGTTATCTTTTCCCATGACACACCTCTTGAAACGACATCGTACGCCCGGCGACCGGACCGTCCATACGGCGATCCGGCCGCCATACCCACATCACAGCACAGGCAGCGGCGTTCCGCCGCTTCCTGTCGCCCTCATGGGCGACACGATCGCCAAGGAAATCCACGATCCCGACGGCTGTCACCCATTCGGGTGACCATGACGATCCGGAAACACGTCGGCGACGTAGCGTGAGAGCTGCGACCCGCCCCGGGTCGCAGAGAAGGAATTCATCATGAAAAACAATTCGACACGATTCATCGCGATTCTGGCCGCCGCCGCGACGTTGGCAACGGGAGTGTCGTTTGCTACGACGGCGTCCGCCGCCGAACCCGTGACGTCGCAGGTCGATCTCTCCATGGACGTGACAGACATGACCGACGACATGCTTCTCGGTATTCTTGACCCCGAAATCCGTTCGGCGTTCGATGACCTGTGCACGTCCGGGCTTCTTTCCGGTCAGGAGCGTCATGAGGTCCTCGAACAGCTCGTCGAATCGACGACCGGCCCGCAGACATACAGCAAGGTCAGCGCGATCAAGACAGTGCTGAAGGTCGTCTCGAAGATCTTCAAGGGAGTGAAGTGGCTGGATAAGCTCACCGGGTTCCTGGACAATGTCGAGAATTGGACTGAGGACAAGATCGCCGAATTCCTGGAAGACCAGGGCGTCGATTCGTCCACCGCGCACTCGGTTGCCAAGATCATCGTCGGAATTCTTCTATAACCAATCAACGTCGGGCCGGCTCCAATAGGTGCCGGCCCGATTCTTCCGAATCCGCCGCGCTCATGCGTTCGACATACATCGGCCATGATGAATGCAGCATCCGGGAAAGGCCGAGATGACTGATTGCGGGCAGGGCGGTCCGTGCACTCGGTTCGAGGCGGTTTCATCGAATCGTTCCTGCCGTGTGAAGGCCTGATCGGCTCATTCGAGTCTGATGTCCACTCAGAAGGCCTGGTCATCTTCTTCCGAAGAGCTCGTCGTGGCCGCCCGTGCGCATGAACACGGCGACCCCGTCCCCGCGCATCCAGATCGCGAGCCAGTCGCCGGCGTTGCCGACGTGGCATTCCATAACGCCCGCCAGGTCGCCGGCCAGCATATGAGCCCGATGCCGACGCCGCAACGTTTCCCTTGCGTCGCCCGTATCCGCGAGCACCAGGCGTATGACCTCCTTGAGGTCCGTGAGATCCGCATGGCGTCGCTTCAGGCGCTTCACGTCCCGCTCGAACGCCTTCGTATACTCAGCCCTGAGCATGTCAGATCCCCAGCGACGCGAACATGTCGTCGGCCGTGTCGAATCGAGTCGCCCCCGACGCCACGATACGACGGGCCTCGTTCAACGCATCCACGGTCTCCTCCGGCAGGGGCGAGCAGGACAGGTCGAGCGGGATGCGCCGTTCGCGCACGATCTGCCGATAAAAGGCCCTGGTCACGCTCGACAGGTCGAGACCCAGATCCTCCGCTATAGTGGACGCCTTTCGCTTCGTGTCCTCGTCCACACGGACCGTCACCGACGCCATGGCCATGACTACCTCCCGCTTGTAGCACAATATATATCTATTGTAACACGTTGGCATACTATCGTAATACGCTTTCGATGGCATAGTCTAGTGAGGCGATTCCGCGTCATCGTGGTTCCGGGACTCCGTCCTCCCAGACGGCCGCGCACCCCAGTCCCGCCGCGTGCAGGCGGAGCGCGGCCTGGCGTGCGGCCGCGTTCGCGACCAGCGTGTCCACGTCGTCGCCCAGGCGCCGGTATGGGACCAGCATCAACGCGGGCCGCACCCCGGCCCTGCGCGCCACCTGCGCGCTCTCCTCGGCCACCCCCACGATCCGGTCCGCCTGCGCGTCGACCCGCTCCTGCAGCCGGTCGAGCGCCTCCCACACCACCCGGTCGGCCCGGGGGCCCGTGCCGCTCCGCCATGACTGCAGGCGGCCGCGCGTGACCCCGGCCAAGTCGGCCAGCGTCGACTGCGGCAGGCACAGCAGGTCCATCCGCAGCTTGAGCATCGAAGCGTCCGCCAGCGAGGGATCGCCGGGGTCGGCGCCCGGCCTGGTCACCCCGGCCTCGACCCCGCTCCTGCGCAGTTCGTCCCACGCCAGACGTGTCGCCAGGTTCTCGAAATGCCAGATCATCGCGTCGCCCACGCCGTCCCTGGCGCGGATCCGATAAGGGAGCACGGGCCGGTCCACGCCCGCGGACAGGTCCACCAGCGCCGCGGCCTTCTCCTCCGCCCGACGCCACCTGCGCAGCAGCCGCTCCCACGCGTCCCGGCCCGGCACCCACGCCGCCGGATCCTCCCAATCGGCCACCGCCGCCCTGGAAAAGCCCAGCAGATGGCCCATCACCTGCTGCGACACGTGCAGCATGTCCCGATACATGCGGAAATCCGCCTTCGACCGCGTATCCGTGACCCCGTTGTACATCACGACCTCCAAACACTCGACTAACACAACGTATAGCCACAACTATACAACATGCACAACAACGGGAGTGTCCACCCCACCGGGCCCGTTCCCGGACCCGCCCGCCGGCGGGCCCACTCACGGCCCCCGATCCACACGCCCGTCGTCGTGCGGGCGCGCGGATCGGCAACGGACCGGCCGACCCCACCATGCCCGACCCGCCGCCGCGTCGCAAGAAGGCCGCGTCGGCCGGCGGCATGCCGGCGCGGGGCGCCTACGGCACGCCGCCGACCGCCACGCCGTCCTGCGCCGTGCCCGGCCGGCCGGGCACGCCGTGGCCGTCCGGAAAACGACGAAGACGACATAGGAGCGTGATACCCATGACGGACGAGAACAAGAACACGGGCGACAGGGACGAACTGACGACGGAGGCCGCGCACGCATGCAGATGCGAGGAATGCGGGACCGTCCTGCGCGACGACCGCATCCGCCGATGCGCGGAATGCCGGACCGGCCTGTGCGACGACTGCGTGTGCCCCTGCGCGGAATGCGGCACGGCCGTATGCCATGAATGCCAGAGCTTCTGCGCGCGATGCGGCGAGGGGATGTGCCCCGACTGCGGATACACATGCAGCTGGTGCGACGGCGTCACATGCCCGGAATGCACGCTATGGTGCGACTGCGACAACGCATGGTGCTGCGACGACTGCCGCGACCGGTGCCGCGGATGCAGCGACGTGCGGCACCCCGAATACGACAATCCCTACCGGGGCACGCCCGCCGAACGGCTCGACACGTTCAGCGTCGGCCTCGAAATCGAAATCGACGGCGAACACGACCGCGAACGCATGCAGGAACACGAGCTCATCGCCGGATGGTGCACGGACGGAAGCCTGCACCACGGCGGCCTCGAATACCAGACGCAGCCCATCACATGCGACGACCGCACCATCGACATGCTCACCGGACTTGCGGCGGGCATCCACCGCGCCGACGAAGACAGCGCGGCCGGAGGCCACATGCACATCAGCCGCACCAGTCGCCAGACCCCGAGCCGATGGTACTGGGCCCTCAAGGCGCTCACCCCCGACCAGTGCGACGACCTGAACATGCGACACCACACCGACTGCCGATGGTGCCGGCTCGAACACGGCCTGTACCACGGCAAGGCGACCGCGGTCAACGACGACCACCACCGAACCATCGAACTGCGCACCTTCGGCGCATGGCACGTGGGCACCGCCCACAAGCTCGACCCCGCAATCCGCTGGGCGCACGCCATGTGGAGGCTCTTCCAACACCACCCCGTATACAGCCTGAAACAGGCCGACATCATGGCCTGCTCGCGCACCGCCCACCACGCGGCCATGCCCGCGCCCGCACGGAAAGGAGCACGCTGATGTGCGTCATCTGCACCGCCGACCCCGGCAGCATGCCCTCGCCCACGCAGCTCGCCCGAATGAGCGACACGAACCCCGACGGGGCGGGCATCGCATGGCACGACGGCACCCGCCTGCACCGCTACCGCAACCCGGACAACCACCACACCCTCGCGTTCATCATCCGCAACTGGGAAGCCCTCACGGACATGCCCTGCCTCATCCACTTCAGACTCGCCACCCACGGCGGCGTCCACGTGCGCAACACCCACCCGTTCACGTTCCGAAAAGGCGACCGAAACGGCTACATCGCGCACAACGGCATCGCCCGCCGCCACGTCCACGGACGATACGACAACGACAGCCGCAACGCCATCGACGCATGGCAGGACGGCCACACCGACCTCACCGACGGAAGCCAAGGCCAGTTCGCGCTCATCGACCAAAACGGCGACCTCGAATGGCTCACCCAAGGCCACACCGTCATCCAAGGCGAGAAAGGCCATATCGCCGTCAGCAACCGCCAATGGGACGACCCATACGCCAGCCAATGGGACGACCTGTACGCCCCTTACTACGGCGACGAATGGATAAGCGCCTACGAGGAAGGCTACGCCGACGCCCAAGCCGAACTCACCGGCATCCCCGACTACCAACCCCGCTAAACCACGCGAAAGCGCCGGACACCCGTCCGGCGCGGCCTCCGGCGGCCAGGGGCGCCCGCCCTCCCCTGGACCCCAGGCGCCGGGGACGTTCCCCGGACCCCGACGCCTCCGGCCACCGGCCGATCGGGCCAACGGGAAAAGGACGCCGCCCGAAGGCGGCGCGCCCGCCGGCACGGCCCCAGGAAAAGGACGCCGCCGTTGCCCGCCCCTCAAGTCCGGCGCCGTCCCGCGGACAATGCCGCGGCGACAACGACGCCGGAACGGGACGGACGACGACGGCGACCGTCACACCAGGCCATGCCCGCGGCCGGGCCCCAAGGGCCCCATCATCCGCGCGGCGGCGCCGCCGGCGCAGCCACGCCACCCCGCCCCGTCGGGGCGGCGGGACAAGGAGCGCCCCTGCAGGGGCGCCGCCCATATCGTCCGACCTTCTTCGGACCGCTCCAGACTACGGCCGCCGTCGTTCCCGTCAAGCCCGCCGCACGCGACCCCGACGGGGTCGGGGCGTCGGCCTTGACGTCCGCTCCTTGGGGCCGTGCGCATCCGCTGACCGAACAGGTCGAAAAGAAAAATCAGGACCACGCTCACGCAAGGA
Source organism: Bifidobacterium sp. LH_449 (assembly GCF_056356755.1). NCBI lineage: Bacteria > Bacillati > Actinomycetota > Actinomycetes > Bifidobacteriales > Bifidobacteriaceae > Bifidobacterium > Bifidobacterium sp. LH_449. Next base: position 71,304 of record NZ_JBKEUV010000011.1, on the reverse strand, counting down.
GAGACACATGATGAACTGCACCGATACGGGAATCGCCACAACGCTCGCACGCCTGCTCGACGCATGGGACGACGGGACCTTCGCCGACCGGCACGCCGCAGCCCTCGCCCGGCTCATGGACGCCAGGCTGTCGGCCCGCGACGCGTTCCTCGTCCACCTCATCGCCCCGTCCACGCCGCGCGAGGACATCATCGACATGGCGGAGCACCCCCACCGCCCGGACACGGCCGGGAAGATGGACGCCGCCCTCACCCACGCGTTCACGACCGGCGACTACGACCGTCCGCGACTCCACGAATCCGCCGTCACGATCATCGGATACATCGACGGCATCCCGATGGACGTCCCCCGCGCGCAGACCGAGGCGGTCGCCGCCTATCTGCTGTGGTGGTCGGGCGATGCCCCCGCCGCCGTCGCGCACGCCTTCGCGGCCCTCGCCGCGGACGAGACATGCTCGCTCGCCGCAATCGTCCTCACGGCCTTCCATCACGGCATCAACCCGGCATGACGCACCGCCGGCCACGGCACGGCATCGACGCCGGCGACGTGTTCCCCTCCGCCCGTGGCCGGCACCATCATGCCACACGCCCCGACATCGCCGACGGGGCCGCGCGACCCCGGAGGGACCCCGCGCGTCCCCGCCGCCGACGTCGGGCCGCGTGGCCCGAACGCGCCAACCACGAACGGAAAGGAACACACCGCCATGAGCATCAACGACCCCTGGGCACACATCGACGACGACGCCACCGCCACGCCGCAGGACATCGTCAACCACCTGCGCAACACAGGCACGCTGCCGCCACGCACCCGCCTCGCGCCGCCTCCCGTCGATCCATGGGACGGACTCGACTGACCCGCAGCGCCCCGCCGGATCGCTCGAACGGCCGACCAGGGACTCGGAGCCGTGCGGGCGCTGCCGGCGCCCGCAATGACCTTGACCACCGTGAACGAACGTTTGACAGACCGGACACGACTGCGTCCATGGAACGAGGGAAGACTCAATGGCGCGTCATTGCCGTATCGGAGAGGATGAACGGTGGAACGGGCCAGTGCCGATCGGACGCGGACACCGGATTGCCGGCAGATCCTGCTGGACGAATCGGCTTCCGCGGACGGTTGGGCTGGTAGAGTCGTTGCGTGTGGGGAACAGTGCTATTCAATTGGCGGTCGCCGATAACGACGAGGTCGTGCTGATGGGGCTCACGGCGATCGTCCGTCAACGGTTGCCGCAGGCCTGTGTCAGCTGGGTCGCCCGTTCGGGGCATGAGACCATCGAACGGGCGTTGGATCCGTTGAGCCGTGCCGGCATCCTGCTTCTGGACATGAGCCTGGAGGACATGACCGGCACGGAGGCGTGCAGGCGGATACGCGAAAGGAACGGCACGCTGCCGATCCTGGCGATGACGGCCTTCTCGCTGAACCAGTACGCGGCGACTGTGGCGGATGCGGGCGCGCAGGGCATCGTCGGCAAGGCGGATTTCGATGGTCTGTGCCGTGCGATCGCCGCGGTGGCGGATGGCGGGACGCTTCCGATACGCGTCGTCGGGGAACGGACCGTGTCGTTTGAGTCCGCGGGGAAGGCGCATGAGCGGCTGCGTGCCGTGGGTGACCTGGATTTGACGGCGCTCACCGAACGGGAACGGCAGGTCGTGGAACTGTACGCGCAGGCCTGCAAGCCGGCGGCGATCGCGTTCCGGCTGGGCATCACGCCGGGTTCGGTCAAGACCCATCTGGACCGGGCGCAGAAGCGCCTGGGGCTGTCCTCGCGCGCGGATCTGGCGGAGTTGTGGTGGCGGTGGCGGGCATGAACCGGGGGAACCGCGGCGACCGCACGTACGGGGCCGTCTTCCGGGGCGTTCGTGGCGTTCGTGGCGTTCTCCGGAACATCGCCGCATGGTCCATGGCGGACCGGGTCATCCTGTGCCTGTCGGCGGCCGCGTTGTGCGCGGCGGTTGCCGAATGGATCATGAACCCGCCGCGTACAGTGGTCGGCATCGTGGTGTCGATGCTGCTGTGCGTCGCGCTGGCGTTGCTGCCATGGCGGGGACGGGCAGCGGCATGGATGATCCTGATTGTCGTTCTTGTTGGGAATCTGACCGTTTGCATCGACGCGTCGGGACCGAGCGGCACGTGGGGACTGCTGTTGGCGATGGTGGTACTCGGTCGGCGTGCACGGATTACAGAATGCGTCGTGTCGATCGGGCTTGTCATGGTTAGCACATTCTATGCCGCGATGGCGCGGCCGGAGGTCATGGGGTATTCCGTGCCGTCCGGCATTGTGAACTTTGGCATCGGATTGCTGTGTGCCTATCTGGTCGGGGTGTCGACCCGGTACCGGGAACGACAGCGCGCGCAGCAGGAGACGCAGTACCAGCTCGAGCGGACACGGCTTCAGCTGTTGGCCTCTACATCACTTCATGACTCAATATCAGGCAATCTGGTTAGGATTCTGGTAGCTGCTGAACGCGCCAGACGGGAGCATCCCGAGGTCTGTGCGCGCTGTGGTGTGGAGAAAATCGCCGAATATGCCGCCGACGCGTTGCATGAGACCCACCGGGCCATCGACCTGATTCACGGTGACAGACCGATGAAGGAGACGGAGCCTTTCGCACTGTTGCCAACCGTCCGAGCGATTGCAACGGCGGCCGACCGTCGGCTGCGCGCACTCGGGCACGATGGTGAAAGCGTCGTGCAGGGCGAGTGTGACTGCCGTCTGAATGACCGCGGTTATGCGTTCATCGCGTTGCTCAATGAAATCTATGCCAACATCGAACGCCACTGCGATCCGGAGCGTTCCACGTACTGTGTCCGCATTCGGTTCACGCGGGACTCGGTCACACTTTCACAGACTAATGGGCTGGAGACATCTGATCGGTGGATTGAGCCTCCTGAATCCGGGCGTGGACTGATTTTGCATGTCGAACAAATCAAAAAGTTCGGCGGCACAGTCAGAAGTGGCACTACCGGGGGACGATGGCAGATATTCTGTATGCTATCGCTGCACGGTTAGACGTCATTGTCTACATAGCCAGAAAAACACAACCGGGCAGTTAAATGCCCCGGAGTATGATATCGGATGAGCTCCCGATGTTATGCAGACCGCCGCGGGAGCAAGTGGCGCAATCGTGAAAACGAGTGTACATAACAATGCAGCCAATCTATGCATGTGCGCAGGTCTTCCTTTCTTCTTATTCCATACAGCAATATTTACACATTGATGTTGATGAGTGTATTTTCGTCCCCTCAATGGGATACGAAGCTGGATTTACCGGAGTGGGAGGGAGATGTTGTTGTTCGACTTCGCTACGGAAGTCGAACAACAACTAAGGAGGTCCTTATGAGTATGAATGAGAAGTCGATCGTCGGCGAGACATTTGATGATCTGTCCGATAAGGAGATGGCCATGCTGACCGGACGCGGAGATGTACAAACCTACACTACATCCGATACGGTAATTGGCTGTTTCGTCGAGCTCAGCATCTCGGCGGTGATGACCGTATTTTACTGCTTGTCGCAGCTGACAGTGACTTGCAACAAGTAACTAATACTGCTCCCGATATCGTGTGCGGCTATCGCGATCTTGCAGAGTAGCCGCACACGCATGAAAGTCCGTAATGAAAGCTTTTCTGTTCAAGGAGTTCCGCCTGTTCACCTCGTTGAACCGGGCGGTCTGGGTCTCCCTGGCCTTTCCGACGTTCGCGGCGCTCAACCCGTTGTTCCTCCATACCGGGAACGCGTTGTTCACCGCGATGATGGACGCGCCGGCGATCGCGTTGTTCCTCGCCATCACCGTGGACTACACCACCTGGCAGGACTATCTGGACGGCGTGCCCGAGCTCATCGTGCAGTCGGGCGCGTCGTTCCGCACTTATCTGCTGTCCAAACTGTGGGTCTACGAGGCGGCGTCCACGGTCTTCCTCGTCATATCGCTGCTGGCGGCGCTGCATACCGACCGCGGCGCGCTGCCGACGCCGGGCATGCTGGCGGCGCAACTGGTCATGGCCTGCCTGATGAACTGGGCGTGGACCGCGCTGGACACGCAGCTCGCCATGTTCCTGCGCCTGCTGATGCCGGACACAGCGTTCCTGCTCACCGCCTGCATGCTGATGCTTCCGGTGTTCGTCTGCATCGCCCTGTGGGGACTGCTGCCGTTCGCCGCGGCCGTGCTGGTCTCGCTGGCCATCATTCTGTTCTGCGCGGGAGGCGCGTTCCTGCTGTCGCTCACCGTATTGCGCCGCCGGTACGCATCCACATTAGGCAATCTCGGCAAGATCGACCCACCAATCATGTAATTTATTTCGAAAAGGACCAACCATGCCGTTGTGCACGCAATTGAACCAAGCCATGACCATTGCGGAACGCTATTCACACGATTTCGACCTCGAATGTTCGCCTGCCGACAAGATGTGGCTGCAACGGTGGCGCTCCCGCCATACGGCGTTACGTGACTCAGATTTCGATGAAATGCTCATTCTGCGTCAGTACACGCCTGCTGGCTACGCGCATTGTCTGAACCGTGATGAGCCAGCCGATGACTCCCATATGCCATGGCAGCGTGATGTGATGTCGGTCTGGGCATACAACACACACTGTGATGCATTCTCAGATGCTTCAGTCGCCGATTTCATCAGCGCCTTCGCACCGTTCCTCGCCTACGGCGCAGACGAAACAACATCAATGTTCGATAACCTGCCGTATGCGTCGGATCGGCAAATCGTCATGTCAGAGTTGCTGACGACGCTGGGGAATCGGCTGCTACGCATCGGAGCCAAGACGTTGATTCTAGAGATGAACAGGGAACGTCAGGCAGGGCATCTGCAAGGAGATGACGAATTCGCCAGAAAGCACGCTTTCTGCTTGAAGCTGTGCTCACCGGCATACAGGGAGACCTTGTTCGGCAAGTATCCGGTGCTGATGCGTTTCTGTGCCCGGACGACCCTGGACTTCCTGCGTTTCTGCAGACAGCTGTTGAAACGGTTGTCGGACAATCGAACAACACTGACGGAACATTTCAACCTTTCTAAATCGTTCAAGCTGGAGCACGTCCAGCTCGATGAAGGCGATCTGCACAATCACGGCGCGTCGGTCGCCATCCTGACGATGAGCGGCAAACATGTCGTATACAAACCCAGGCCATTATCCATGCATCGGATGTTCGCCGCGTTGGCGCACCGGTGCGAGCACCAGACGGGTTTCCTGACACTGCAGGTGTCGGACGTACTGGACTGCGGTGACTACGGATTCGAAGAATTCGTCGAATCATGTGACTGCTCCACCGTTGACGAGGTGGAACGGTATTACCGCCGATACGGGCAAATCATGGGAATGGTGTGGCTGCTGAACGGCAACGACATGCACTTCGAGAACATCATTCCCCATGGTGAATATCCGCAGATCGTCGATTTCGAAACCGTGATCACCAACAAGGTGCTGTTCGAGCGGCATAATGAAGGGGCCGCCGGAATCGTGGAAGATACCATAACACATTCGTTGGCGTACAGCGCATTGCTGCCCTCCGGCATGCCCGTAAACGCCGCGGGCGAAAGCATCGATGTCAGCGCGTTGAACCCCGAGCCGCAGAAAGTGCCGGCGATGATCGCCCAAGCGGTGGACATGGATTCGGATCACGCCCATTACGAACACCGTGAGCTTCAGCTCGACAAGACTTCGCATGTACTGAACCTGAACGGCATGGCCGTGAATCCCCAGCCATACCGGGAAGCGATTCTAAAAGGGTTCAACATTGCGGTGAGCGCTCTCGCCGACATCGACATCGATGAACTGCTCGATATCATCGGAACCAATGGCCGCGTCAGAGTGCTGATCCGCCCGACCAACAGCTATGCACGGTTCCAGGATTTCATGCACCACCCCGCGGTGCTGACGGACATGCGTGATGTCGAGGCAATTCTTGAAAACCTCTATGTTTTTCCGTTTGTGAAAAAGCAGATTTTCATCAGTGAATATAATCAACTGTTGGCCGGAGATATCCCCTTATTCACTACGCAGGTATCATCGTCATCAGTCATTGGCGCGGACGGAACGGTTATAGAAAATGCCTGCCAACAATCTGCTATAGACATCATCCGTACCAGGCATGCGCATATTCGAGATGAAGCTAAGCTGCAGCGTCGCGTGATTCGCAATGCTTTGGGTATGTCTTCCTCACGGAAGCCGCTGCGCATTCCCAAGAACTGGCATGATACGGATTATGCTCATGCAGTCGCGGAGGAGCTTATGTCGGAGGCGGTCATGGACGACTCTACCGGAACTGTCGCATGGCTGTCATCCAATCGTACCGACACGCAACAATCGAGTCTGAATGTCGGTAGCAATGAACTTTATTTGGGACAGACGGGGGCCGCATTATTGTTCCAGGAGTTAGGGCAACGGATGCATGAGGAACAATATTCGTCCTTCGCCCATCGGTGCGTCGAATCCGCATTCCGTTTCCAAACGGCCAGCTCTACACAGTCGGCATTCTCCGGTGGAATTTCGCGCGGATACGGGGCCCTGCGTCTCCTCGCACATGATGACACCGGTACTCTTCGCCGGAATCTCCGTGACATCGTTCAAGCCATGCCACGGTATGCCGAAGAATACATCACGGACGATGCCACGCCCGCATCCAACCTGCACGTCGATTACGTGACGGGAGCGGCTGGTGTCATCGTTCTCCTGCAGGCCATACATGAGCTTCTATCCGACGACGCGATTCTTGATCGTGCTGATCATCTGGGACAACAGATGATTGCGGCTATTACGCCTCGATGGGATAACATCGCCGCCGACGATGATTTCGTTTTCCCCTATGGTGCCGCGCACGGCCTGGAGGGTGTTGCACTGGCGTTTTGGCATCTGTATAGTGCGACCGATGATGGCGAATACGCACGATTCTCGCATGAAGCGTGGAATCGTGCGGCCCGGCGCAGAGCGAGGCAACATACCCGTTCGCTGACCAAATGGTGCCGTGGTGATATCGGTGTGCTGTGGGTTCAGAACGAACTAGATTCCGTATCAGGCCCGAACGGAGAACCGTTCTTCAGCTGCGACGAGGAACGGCCTTTCCCGACCCGGGCGTCAGTCGATAGCTTGCTCAGCAAGGCCGTCTGGAACGACGACACGGTATGCCACGGCCGGTGCGGGGCTATCGATACGCTCATCTCCTGCCATCGCTCCACCAATGATGTCTGGTATCTTGACCGTGCCCGTAGGCTTATGAACGACATGCTGGCCGAGGCTTGTGAAGGAGGTTCTTTCAAGTTGGGGCGTATCCCTGAATTCGTGGACTTGTCATACTTCCTGGGGCCGGTGGGAATCGCCTATACGATGCTGCGCATACAAGATCCAACAGTTCCTTCGATTCTGGCGCTGGAGGTGAATCGATGACACATATCGTAGCCTACATCGGATCCCGCAATCCTCGTTCCCAAACGGTGCGTGCCGTGAGACAAACTAAAGCGGCACTCGACCGAATTCTGCCGGTGACATGGTCCATTCTAACGCCGCACGATATGACGATTCTACCTAGCGATGGTACGGCCGACGAGTTCTTCACCGGTGTTGATCATATCGCCGAATCCGGGGATGATGACTCCTCCACGATGAAACGGCTCATCGAGACATGTGATTACCTGATTCTCGGTACGCCGACCTACGGCCACAACGTGTCGGGGGATATGAAGATCCTGATGGACAGGCTTACCTACTGGACGCATCTCATACGATTGTCCAACAAACCCGGGATGGCGTTCGTCAGTGCCACCACCAACGGGTTCCTGGAAGTCGGTGTCTTGATGGAGCAGTTCATGGAGTCCTTGGGCGTGGTCATCGGCGAGACCGCCTACCACACCACGGCTGCGCCATTCGACGAAACCTCAGCCGAAAACGTGGCGTATCGCATCTCTGAGGTGATCACAAACCTGCGCACACAACCTGTGCTGACTCCGAGTGAACGACAGGAGCAGATGTTCCGCGCCTACCGGCGCATGTATCGTCGACGTGCCGACGACGACTACGAGGCCCGGTACTGGCATGAGCACGGCATGCTCGACTGCGCCACCATGCAAGAGTATTTTGCACGGGTGGCACAGCAGGAACATTGAAGGACTCCATAACAGTCATCATCAGGGAAGGACCTGTATATGAACACCGATACCATCATCGCCGTCGATCACGTGACCTTCGGCTACCGCAAGCGCCGCGCGGTGCTCGACGACGTCTCCCTCGAGGTCCCGCGGGGACAGACGATGGCCCTGCTGGGCTACAACGGCGTGGGCAAGACCACGCTGTTCAACCTCATCGTCGGGCTGCTGCGCCCGTGGAGCGGCCGGTGCGTGATCAACCAGGAGCTGGTGCCGTCGATGCGCGACGTGTTCCTGATGACCGAACGGGCCGATCTCATCAACTCGATGACCGTGCGCGACAACATCCGGTTCCGCGCCCTGCTGTTCGGCGGCGCGGGCTCCGGGGCGCGCGGCGTGGATCCTACGGCCCTCGACGATGAGCCGCTGGTACGCGCGTTCGAGCTGGGGCCGCATCTCGACAAGAAGGCGACGGACCTCTCCAGCGGGCTGCGCAAGCGCGCGGGGCTGGTGGCGGGCATGCTGTTCGATCCGCGCGTCATCCTGCTGGACGAGCCCACCAACTCGATCGACCCGATTACGCGCGACCTGTTCATCGACTATGTCAACCAGCTGCACGTCGCCGGGCGGACGGTCCTGACCGTCACGCACGACCTGGAATACTGCTGGAAGGCCGCGGAACGGGTCGTCGTCCTCGATGACCGGCACGTCGTCGAGGACGTCATGCTTGCCGACGTGCCCGACTACGGGACGTTCACCGACATCGCCACGCTGGGACGCGGACATGCCGACGTGGATTTCGGCCTGCGGCGCACCGGCGGCGAGACGTCGGAGCGGCGCGGATGATTAAACGACGCATCAGGATTCCGTTCATCGAGCAGACCGAGCACAGCGACTGCGGTCTAGCCTGCGCGGCGATGATCATCGCCGCCTTCACGGGCAACGCGTCATTGGAGGGATTGCGAACGCGATACGGCGTACCGCGTGGCGGTTATTCCATGCAACAGCTCATCCGTATTCTGCGGGATCATGATATTGAAGTCCGCGGCGTTCGCATACCGAGCGTCGAGGCAATGAGGAACATGGACCTGCCGTGCATTCTCCTGTGGGATGATCACCATTTCGTGGTGTTGGAACGGATTACGCGCAGCAGATTTCATATCCTCGATCCAGCCAAAGGAAGCCGCAGACTGTTGCCGTCGGAATGCGCGCAGCACTGCTCGGGCATCGCGTTATTGGTGTCAGGTCGGGAAACACAGGCACGTGACCGTCTGGGGCAATGGCATAGTGCCACCTGGCGAACCATGCGGGCTTTTGTGAGAAGCCAGCCATGGTCCATTGCTTCGGCGTTGGCGTTGTCGCTGTGCATCCAATGCCTGACGCTTGTGGTTCCGGTGACGACCCGCGTATTGGTCGACCGACCCTCCATCGCAGATGGCGCGGGGTATGCCGGCATGCTTGCCGGCGTGCTTCTTGGCTCGTTCGCTGCCTACTATGCGTCTACGGCACTCAACGTCATCGTATCCACCCGTCTGCAGATTCGGTTCGGACGACACTTGTTTCATGCCTATATGCAGGGAGTGCTCGAACGTGACTTCTCGTTCTTCATCAACCGTTCCAGCGGTGATTTGATATATCGTGCCAATCTCGTCATGGTCATCCAACAGGCACTGGCCTCCGGAATGATCGGTGCAATGACATCACTGCTGTTCCTGGGGGTGTATCTGATCATGATGGCCGATTTCTCGCCCTTGCTCACCTTGGTCACGTTGCTGGTGTGCGCAATCGTATTGACAGTTTCCTCGGTGTATGCGTCCCGCAACAGAAAATTGTCCGAGCATGAAGCCGCCGCACAATCCGATGTGCAGCGATCGTATATCGAGATATTCTCGGGCATTGAGACCATCAAAAGCCTGAGCTTGGAACAGCATTTTCTCGAACAATGGTCGAGCCGTCTGGAAACGCAGTTGGCAGTTCAACGTCGGCGAGGGAATCTCACCGCCGCGTTGTCGTCGCTGTCGGGAACCTTGGTGTTCATTCTGCCGCTGGTCGTCATCGGCTTGGGTACGCTACTGGTGGCCGATGGCATTGCCGGAACAGGCACCGTTGTCGGATTCATGTCGCTGGCGTCATCGTTCGCCACGCCGTTTTCGTCCATCGTCGCACTGATTGGGCAATTCGCGGCGATACGTACATACATCCGCAAGGTTACGGATCTTATCCCGGAACAGACCGACGATAGTCACGATAAAGGAGGCGTGACACGGAATCATCCAGATTCGCTTCCGAACAAAAGGCCGGTCGCCCTTGCCTTGAACGACGTCGGATACGCATATACGGCGTTCGCTCCCGCTGTGGTCGAGCATGCGACCGTGACCGTGCGTCCTGGTGAGAAAATCGCCATAGTCGGACCTACAGGGTCCGGCAAAAGTACGCTGCTCAAATTGCTCGCCGGACTCATCGCCCCCACCATCGGCGACGCGACTATAGGCAACGTACCCGCACATTGTTGCGATATGCAATGGAAAATGCATCATCTGGCATACGTGAATCAGGATTCCATGGTGTTCAATGAAACGCTGCGGGATAATATCGTGTTGCACCGCGGTTGGCTGACGGATTCGGATATTTCCAGAGCATGTCGCATTGCATGTATCGACGAGCGCATGATGAATCCCGCGGCGGGGCTCGACACCATGATCAGCGAACAGGGAATGAATCTGTCCGGTGGGCAGCGTCAGAAAATTGCCATTGCACGGGCGGTGGCGGCATCACCGTCATACCTGCTTATGGATGAACCCACCAGCGCCTTGGACAATGTAACGGAACGGCGCATCATGTCCGAGCTACTGGATTCGACGGCCGCCTGTGTTGTCGTTGCGCACAGACTGGCATCCATTCGGGAATTTGACCGCATATATGTCATGAACCAGGGACATATCGTGGAATCCGGCACCCACGAGCAACTCATGGCATTGCACGGACTTTACTCGCACCTATATGAACAGACATGATGCTGATAAGGTCCGGAATGTGTACAGATGTCGCTTTTCTCTCCCGAAAAGAGCGATGTTTTGCACACATTCAACAATGACGATGATTAACTATTGGCTAGTGTATGTCTGGCCATGTGACACGATGTTCGGCCGGGAATCGTCGCATGATTCCGCAGATCTCCCGCAAGTCGGGGCCGACAGGCCTGCTGCTCTGTATGTTCGGTCGGGGGCCGGTGCAACGAGCACCGCGGCCAGCATAGACATGCGCAACGGGCTCGTCCTAAACTGCAGGCCGGCAAGATCGTTCCGAGAATTGGACGATGCGTTCGACCGCCGGTACCTGCACCGCCTGGCGAGGTGGAGCGGCATCCGCCGATGGAATGGGCGGACCGCGGACTGATGATGCGTTACCCGCCGTGGTCTGTTCCCGTGCGAAAAGGCAGGGAGTCTCTGCCGGCCGCCTGTAGGCAGAGACTCCCTGTTCCCTCCCCTTTCGTTCTGAAGACGGCATGGCTTGTCCCCCGCTTCAGATCGGCGTATCCAAATATGTGTCGCGGACTAATGGCCCATACGGCGCGCTGGATCTTTACGATCGATTCCGGAGCCTCTGCCGTCTCTGCCACGCCGGTCAAGGTTCTCCTGCAACGTTTCACCGAACCTGTCCGACAGATCCGTCCTGCCGCGGACGGTACGGCGCGTCTACGGTTTCCGGCGCAGCCCCTCGACCAGATCGATGATCGCGCGTTCCTCATGCTGCACGCAGTCAAGGAAAATGGAACAGAACGATGCGGGATCGCCGTCCACCTGCCAGGCCTCCAAGCTGCGCGCATAGGCGCGTCCCGCATCATGTTTGATGGCCACGGGACGATATCCATGCTCAATTAGCATGAAGTTGAGCAGCTGACGGCCGGTCCGCCCGTTGCCGTCCATGAACGGATGGATGTTCTCGAACATCGCATGGAAGCCGGCGGCCTTCAGCAACGGGTGCGCGGCACTTCCGCCCAACCCGTCGATCAGGGCATGCAGGTCGTCGCGAATCTCCAACGGGTCGGCGGTCCTGACCCGGGTCGCGGTGATCCTCGCCAGATAGCCATAAGGGCGGAACGCGCCACGGGCGAACGGCTGGAGATCCAACGCGGTCACCTCGTGGATGCGACGAATCAGATCCTCGTCCAGCTTCCGCCCATTCTTAGCGTATTCGCGCACATAAGCCATACCATCCGCGACGCCGCGTGCCGCGAACACGTATCTGGCCGGCGAGTCCGAGGGGACGAACTCGCCCTCCAAAACCAGAGACGTGTCCTCCAACGTCAATGTGGACCCCTCGATGGCATTCGAGTTGTAGGTATAGCGCACCAGCCAGTCACGGTCGTAATCCGCCAACGCCATGTCCTCGATGCCGTCCAGAGGCTCCAGCGAGTGTGCTTGGTCCTTCAACATGTCGACTTGCCGGAGACATTCAGCGAATCCTGGTTCGTTCCCAAGGTCGAGTAGTTCTTTGGGAAGGGCTTGTATGCGCTGCGACAGCCCGGAGTTGACCATTGCGCCCCTCTTTTCATGTTCCGGTTGCAACAAGTTGCAACACCATATATTCAGTCATACTTCGTTATAACGGCCATTCTATGCGATTGCAGGTCCCACTGTTCTCGAGCAACGCATGATCGCGATGTCCGGTATCCATTTCGCCATGACCGCACAGGAACGTGAACAACGATAATATTCATGCAACAGACCGACACAGCCCGGCATGATTCGATGAATTGGACGCATACGGCCAGCCCATACCTACATCAACCTACCGCTGCGCCCTCGTCAGGATTTATCGGCCGTTTTCCTCAGACGACGCGCAAACCGCATCATGCGACATTTATCACGATCCGTCAGAACATCGTCAGCCACATTCATATCGACATCTGAATCATTCTCCGCATCATCAATCTGCATCCGGCTAAGCCTGGCACGCGTGGAATCTGACCAAGTTCTTTTGACTTCTGAATCAGCTTCGATCTGAGGATCGGCCAACATCGTGCCTGATCACCGCGGTGAGAGGCCAGGCCAATCAGGCCCAGAAGTCGATGCCCACCGTGCGAAGCGCCGCAAAGACAATCGCTGCGATAACCCCTACGCTTCCCACAAGCACGATGATCCAGTCGCCCCAGAAGCACGCCCAGAATGTTTTCTTGTGCTTGCTAATGAATCTATACGCCCGTTCCTCTCTTGGCATTACATGGGCATACTTCATATCGGCCACCCTGAACAGGAAACGCATGAACGGATGCCATCCCGTCAAGGATTTCACGACCACCGTGTTCGATGAGGACTTCTCATCAGAGGCATCGCCCTGCTCATGTCCTCGATAGCGACATGCCGGGTTTCCCTCTCGAGTTGCTCGCTCTGCTCATGGGAGACGCCGACCGATGGATTTTCATCGGCGTGCGCGCCGCCGAGCTTGTCGATCTCGGCATTCGTCAGATACTCGTCATTCGAATAATCGTCAGGCTTGCACATCACGCGCGTTCTTCCATGTGAGAATCGGGAGGATTCTTCTCCAGCCGTTCTTTCCTCTTGCGCGCCGCGTCAAGCGACACACCAAAGCGGGCCGCTATGTCGATAAGACTGTCGCCATTCTCAAGCATCTGCATGAACTGCCGTTCCGGCATAAGCAGCGCTCCTGCGAATTCGTCCGCATAGAACTCATGCAGATTGTATCGTTCCGGGAATCTGCCATCGGCGAACGAAAAATCGTTATCGTTGGAAACATCCACTCGTTCGATGTAGTGCCCAAGCTCATGCGCGAAAGTGAACCTGCGTCGCGTTTCGGGTTCGGAAGCCTCTGCATACGAACGTGCTGCCTCATTCGGTCTCTTGATAATCATCCCCGACAGACCATCAGGCAAGGAGGCCTTGAACGCAGTGACGCCGATCTTCCCGCTTATCTGAACGACAGGTACGGGAAGAGTGACTCCATCCCAATGGTTCGAGAGCACATCGGCCGCATGTTCTCTTGCATCTTTCCAAATCAGCTTCGACATCGTCATGCACCTCCTTACACTGTTCACTAAACAACGGAGCGTGGGCATTGCCGACCCTTCCGGTTTCCAGGCATGCGCGCCTGTACTACCGCACCGGATGCAATATCCTGCTCGTCTCACAGCTTCTCGGCCATAGCAACGTCGGCACCACCATGCGATACATCGGCGTCAACGCAGACCTCATGCGCGACGCCGTGGAGATGTTCATGCCGGCGAAAATCTTGTGGCAGCTAGCATTCGGAGAATAAGCCGCGAGCCGGTGGAAGACCAGTGAGGCCAAGACCATACCGCCCACCGATTTCGGTATTTACCGATAGGTGCCATTGGTTGACTTTACAGTCTCCAACTTTCGGTTCTCTCCGTCAGCCCGTTGTCACACCAGTCGTTCGCCAGTTCGAAGGGAATGCCAAGAAATCCCTCTAACCCAGACCTCGGCACTATGGAATGGCCTGTGCCATCCAGTCCTCCGAACGCACGGCCCAACATCTGGGCAAAGAGTATCGGATGTTCTGCTCTGACTTCCACCGGCTCGTGTTTCGTCCAATGACGCTGCGCCATGCGAACGTACAAGGACTTGTATTTGTCCCCGTCAATCACACCCAGGTCGAAGGCACGACGCACGGTCGCGGCGATGGAAATCCCCCAACCGGATTTCACATAACGGTAATCCTCCAGCATCATGCTGGAGCTGAGAACCGCTCGCGCGTCGGACTCGGGCAGAAGGAATTCACCGGCGAACTCATTGGCCTCGCGCTCCATCAGGGACACGTCCTTTGGACGGCGGTTCCGATGAAGCACCAGATGTCCCAGTTCGTGGGCGATAGTGAATCTGAGTCGGTCTCCCGGTTTGTTTTCGGGGAAATAGCCTATAAGGGTCTTGCCGGGATAGGTCACGCCATCGCTGACCGCATCGGACACGTCCACTGTCAGAGGCGCAATGACGACTCCCTTGCGCTCCGCGCTTCGTATCACATTGCTCACCGCACCCGTGGGGGGAAGCCCCAGTATGGCGCGAGTGTTGGCCGCGACACGGCGGACACCCTGTGCTTGGGGTGCCGAGGTCGGTGCAACCTCATCCAGCCACGATGCTGTTTCATCTGGCACGGCTGACATTGCCCTGACTCTGGAGATTGTGTCCGCCAGCATCTCGAATTCCGCGCAGATGCGGTTGTCGAGGTTCTTGGTGATTTTCTTCTTGCGCCGGAAGGCGAGATGCTTCCGATCCATGTCAGTCGCGTGCAACATGAAGAAGGACAGGGGAAGACTTGTCGCGTAGGCTATCTTCTCGATGCTCGATTCGGTCAGACGGGCAGCCGGATCGGCAATCAACTTCCCGATGTAGGTCGGGGTCATGCCGCAGCGTTCCGCAAGCTCCTTCTTGGTCCAACCCCGATATTGCCGCGCAAGTTCGATGCGTGCGGGGTTGAACTCGTTCATTGGACCGTCTCTTCCTTTCTTTCCTGAACAATGATATTTGAACGCGGGACCAGCAGCTCATTATCCTCATCTCCTCCGTTGAAGGACATGTCTTCAAGGTTGCCCCCCATCGGCAGAACCATGAGGGCGATACACGGGGCACCCTTCGGGAACCGTCCGGTGCCAGTTGGCTGATAGGCGGAGCAGTGGAACACCCCATTGGTCTCAGTCCAGACGAGGACGATTTCGGAGTCCTTGAGCGGCCGGGCGCCGGAAACCTCCTGATCAAGCAGGGCCGGCTGAGCCCATGCCTCCCTGCGCAGTCGATTCATGCCAGCCGGCGGTACGCTTCCCTCGAATTTGAACTCCTTGAGGAACCGGAGCTTGAGGCCGGTGTCCGTATTGCGCAGATGAAGACAGGAAGCGGAGCCCGTAATCTTCCAGTCGTCGATCGGATCATCGGCAAGCTCGGCGCGAAGCGTGGCATTGAAGCTGTCCGCGTAGAGTTTCGGATACTCGGTGTGAGAGGTGCCAAGGGTACCCATGGCGGAGAGCGAGCGGAGCCTGGCCTGCGGCAACAGCGTCGGAAGGGCGTCGTTGATCGGCGCAAGGCTCTGGCGAATCAGTTCAAGTCGTTCCAAAAGACCTCCAAGCAACAAGGCAACCGTATTTGACTTTCCGGCCGCAGTTTGATTTTGAAATCTGAGTTTGAGTTTACCGCCCAATAATTAATCTATCAATTCGAAGTGTCAACTTGCATGGCGACTCCGCCATGCAACAAACGTCGTGATGCGACCTTTTACCATTCCGCTGTACCGATTCCGGTATTCACCGGAATCGGTACGCGAAGGATGCCCTATTCCTTGTATGGCCCCATGAAACGTGAGCCGTTGAAGTGCATCATATGATCAGGAGTATCGGCGCACCATGCTTCGGTTTCCCATGCAAGTTGCGTGAGGTATCGCTGCATGGTGCGGCGGTCGGGGAAACAGGATACGAGCACGATCTTGTCCCATTGGTCAGCGAAAAGCGTGTGCAACTCGTTTTTGCGGGTCACGTCAACCGGACCGTGCGTGCTGGCGGCCTCCATGAGGAACAGCCAGCCACGTTTCGCATCCCAGGCGATGACGTCCGGCGCTTTTTCCCTCGCTTTGAGACTGACACCAAGCTCGTCCAAGAGGTTGGCGTCGATGACGCCATGCTTGTGATCGGTGTCGTCGATGAACGCCACTCGGCTGCCGGGCGCGAATCTCGGAAGCATCTCCTCGACCATCGCCTTGATGAGCACGGACTGTCCGCTTGGTGATAGTTCCAGCTTTTCTCCGGACGGCAACGAGACGGGGGTCTTGGGCATATGGCGACGTTCCTCGACCAAAGAGCGGTATGAGGCGTGGCTGGCGAGGAACCGTTCAAGAATCGGCTCGAATTCGGTTTTGCCGTGGCGACGGAACACTTCCAAGGCCTCGTCGGTCACGCGGTAGTTCCATTTCGGCGAATTGATGGGTCGGTCAGGACGGTCGGCGTTTTCCTCGACTATCTGCGCGATGACGAACTGGTGCAGCGTGAATCGCCGGATGGTTTCTCGCGTGTTCGCGGCGTATTCGACGCCGTACTGGTCGCGAATCCAGTCCATGATGGCGCGGGTCCCCATCATGGGGTTGGTGGCCTGACTCCAGTCATCCCCCGGTTTGAGCTGCAACAGCGCGAGCAGAGTCATGGCACTCCGTTCGTTCAGCTGTTCCCGGCCGATCTCGAAGTCACGCAGCGCATCGATGGTCTCTTCAATCAGCTGGCTTTTGTCCATGAAAGTATTCCTTCCACGATGTTGTCGATATCCTCCTGGCTTGTCGCGCCGTCCACCGGCTGCAAATCGGACAGCCGTGCGAGCTGCTCCGGCGACGGGCACGGCATCTGGCGCAGGTCCGTGGCATTCACCTGCGTACTGCCTGACACTTGCCGGTACCATTCATCGACAATCGTCGAAGTCAGCCAAATTGTCAGACCACGCGCCACCTTGTCATCCAATGGAACCGTGCGTCGGGACGTGCCTCGATGCACGTAATTCAGCTTGTTGTCCGCCACATACTCCGTATCGCTGTGCAGATAGGAGGCGTAAATGCGGTGCCTCTGTTCCTTCGACGAGAACCTGTTCACCAAACAGTAGCTGCCCGAAGGCAGAACGACATTACGCGCGTCCGCCTTGTCGGTGACCCATTGCTCCCTGTCGCTTTCGACCGGATGCACGGTCATCATGCCATGCTGGTTGTCCGACCAGTACAAGGGGTATCCGCCCGGCTCCTCGACTGCGGATAGCAGATCGCGGTTGCGGAACCACACGAGCTTGCCTGTGGAAACCCACATGCCCTGCTCGCATAGCGTCTTGAACCGTGAGAGACGTGGATCCTGCCGTTCGACGCGCAGAATCCGGTCCTTGCCCATGGTCAACGCTTCCAGCGGAACCTCCTCGCGCGGCTGCCGACTCAGCGGAATTGTCGGCGAGACGCTGCCATACACGGTCACGGTGCCGGCTTGAGCGCGCTTGGACACTTTCAGCAGCATGATTTCCTGAAGAATGTCCATGTCCTTGAAATGTTCTTGGCGTGACCTGTACACGGCCAACGCATCAAGGCTGCACTCATTGAGCAGCCATTTGCGGAAGTCCTTGAAGTATTCGCCGTTCATCCACGAGCGGGGAATGATGGCCACGCATTCGCCGCCATCTGTCAACGCCTGGACGGCAAGCACCATAAAAGCCGTATAGAGATTTGTGACCTTTACTCCGCCGCCGCTCGTGGCGATGGTGCGGGGAGCGATCTTCTTGTACGGCGGGTTCAGTATCACCCGGTCGAAATCGGGATCAAGAAAAACGTCAAAGACGGACTTGTTGAGTACGGTGGCGTCATCGCAAACTTGACGAAGAGAGGCCTCGGAAGCTTCAGCGAGAGCCGCGTCCTGCTCGATGGCCACGACACTGCTGCCTCTTGCCGTCCGACTGACGGTTACGGCGCTGAGGATGCCGGAGCCGGAGCCCAAATCAAGAACACGCACCGGTGAAGCCGATGGAGTGAACAGATCAGCCGCCTGCCGGGCAACGGACATGGGCGTCAAAAACTGTTCCAGCCGCTGCTGGCTCGCCGGAGAAAGCGAAGCCGCAGCCTCATTGCGAATCTGCGTGATTGTTTTGCCGCTCATTTATCTCCATGCCTAGTCTTGTCCACTTCAATCCTGTGTGTTCCCCATCTTAACTCGCTAAGGGTTGAATGCCATCAAGACGAATGGTGACCGTCCGCGCATCGGAGGACGGCCACCATCATCCATGGAAACCGTGTGGGGACTCAGTGCCGTACAATTCATGGTCGGCGCCGAAGCCGGCATCAACATAGGCGTAGCGATCCTCGCATATGTTGTCCCAGATGTGAAAGGGCATCAGCTTGTGGCATTCGGCGCAGTGGCACGGTTCAGGAGTCCATTGCTTCTTTCTTGAGCCGAATAGTCCGAAGATCATTTATTTCCGTTCACCGATCCTGTTCGGGGCATGTCATAAGACGTGCCCCGAACAGTCGTTTTATTCGAAGACGAATTTGGTTCCATGTTCCGCGTCCACGACCAGCGCGGCGTTGAATTTCTTCCCCGCTTTGGAAACGAAGCCTTTGAGGCTGACGCGTTCGCCGGCGAGCAGGCGACGCACGTTCGAGTCGGAAAGGTTCTTGCCGGAGACGGCGGGGAACAGTTTCCAGCCGCAACCCTCCGTCGTTTTCCAAGTGCCGTCGGGTTGTTTCTCCCGACTGTTGGTGGAGCATTGCCAGACCTTGCCGGTCTTGACGACGGGCTTGCCGCAACGCGGGCAGCTGCCGACCGACTCGCTGAAGCGGGTTCTCGACTGCACATGATCCTGTTGCACGGTGCTGCGCGCGTCCATGGGGATGCCTGCGGCAAAAGCGCGGAATTCCGTTTCGACCTGCTCGGGGTCGGCGTGGCCGTGTTCGACCTGAGAGAGTTTCCGTTCCATGCCGGCGGTCAACGCGACGTCCTTCAGGCGCGGGGAAACCACGTCGATCAACGACCGGCCTTGTCGGGTGGAGCGCAGCTGCCTGCCCCTGCGCTCCACGTAGCCGGCGCGGATCAGCTTCTCGATGACGTCGGCGCGGGTGGCCGGGGTTCCGATGCCTCCCGAGTGCGATTCGTCGTCGTCCAGCGCGGCCTTGAGCGTCTTGTCGTCCACGAAGCGGCTGGCGTGTTCCATCGCGGCGAAGAGCGTGGCTTCGGTGAACGGCTTCGGAGGCTTTGTCCTGCCTTCCGCCAGCCGTGCGCCGCCCGGCGGCATCGGCGCGACGGAGACTCCCGTGACGAGATTCACGGGGATGATGTTGCCGGCGGACCCGCCATCCCCGTCGTCGCTGTCGTCCTCTCCGGAGGAGGCGTGCTCGATGGCGCGCCAGCCAAGGGAGACCGTCTGGTCGGAGCGGCTGGTGAACCGGGTCTGCGGTTCGCTGAGGTAAATATCCCATGGATGATTTTCCACCCAGCCGGTGTCGGTGTTCGCGACGACGATCGTCACGTCATGCACGTAGTCGTCGCCTACCGCCTCCCACATACGGCGCACAATACGAGTGAGCACAAGACGTTCGTCGCCGGGAAGCTCGCCGAGCGCGCCCGCCCCGGCCCGCCAGGTCGGCAGGATTGCGGTGTGGCCCGCGACCTTCGCGTCGTTCACCGTCAGTTCCGGACGCGACTTGGCCGGCACCGCGCCCGGTTCAATGAAGCCCCCGACGAGGCGATCACCGTCGATGAGCCTGCGCAATGCAGGCAGGTCGTCATGGGTGACGTACCGTGAATCGGTGCGGGGATACGTGGTCAAGCGCTTCTCGTAGAGCGATTGCAACGCGGCCAGCGTGCGCGCGGCGGTCAGGCCGTGGAGCTTTGACATGTCCTTCTGCAGATTGGTCAGATCGTACAGGCATGGCGGCGCGTCATGCCTGCGTTCGCGTTCGACAGCGTAGATGCCGAACGCGAAGTCGGGCGAGTTGACACCCCGCAACAGGTTTTCGGCGTCCTCGCGCCTGTCCAGTCGTTCGCCTGTCAGGGACCAACCGCCCATGGGCGCGACGACCCTCCAGTACGGTCGGGCCGCATGGCCCGAGATCCGCCGGTCCCGTTCCACGATCATGGCGAGGGTGGGCGTCTGCACACGTCCGACGGCGAACCGCGTGTCGTAGACAAGGCTGTAGGCGCGTGATGCGTTGATGCCTATCAGCCAGTCGGCCTTCGCACGGAGTCGCGCCGAGACCGCAAGTCCCCGATATTCGCTTTCCGGTTTCATTTCGCGGATGGCGTCGAGTATTGAGCCCTCTTCCAATGACGCGCCCCACAGGCGCTGCATCGGCTTGCTGACTCCGGCGTGCTGGACGATGCGACGAAAGATATCTTCTCCCTCACGGTCCGGGTCGCACGCGTTGACGAGCACATCCACGTCGTTGCGGCGCAGCAGCCCCGAAACGATCTGGTATTGCTTGGCAGCGCCTTTTCCGGTGCTGGTGTTCCACCGCCATGCCGGCGTCGGGCCGAGGGGCAGCGCGTCCAAACTCCACTTGGCCCAGTCGAGCCCCACGAGATGGCCCTGCGCCCAGGTGATCAGATCTCCGCCGACCCGTAAGTATCCCTCATGCCGTTCCACGCCGCCGCCGAGCGCGGCTGCTATCGCCTTTCCGACGGAATGTTTTTCAGCGATGAACAAGCGCATGTCGCTTCGCTCCCCCCCGGTCAGTAGCTATCGGCGTTGTTCGACCAGGGATGATCGGCCTGCACGGGCTGGCCGCCGTTGGATGAAGCCTGTTCGCCCGCCATCGTCTCGGTGCCGTTGTCATCGGCCGTTCGCGTGTCATCCTGAGACGATGCGTCGCCGTCCTTCTCGGGTCTGGGAATAAGCACCAGTTCGGCTTTTCTGTCGAAGGCGATGCTCTTTTCCGTGCCGGTCAGCCCCCACTCCTCGGCGATCGCCTTCTGGCTCATGTCAGCGAATTCCCTCGTGACCTCCTCGGCCGCCAGGCGGTACGTCTGGGCCGCCTGACGGAAGGACTTGATCTGTTTCGCAAAGGCTTTCGCCGCGGTCTGCTTGCGGTTGATGGCTTCCATTTCCTTCTGCAGGAAGTCCGGGATTCCTTTGTCTGCCATGATGGATCCTTTCGTTTGAGCTTGTGGTTCCATTAGAACCCCATTCCGTTCGGTCCGGATTGGACATCCTGCGGGTGGTCCGGCCAGAAGAGCGAGTCTCCTGGCCAGACCACCCGCAGCGGAACGGAGCGCGTCACCGCGCGCGGCCATTGCCGACCCTTCCGGTTTCCAGGCGCACCTGGAATGGGAACGGTCGGCCGGCCATGGCTCATCATCGCGGGGTCGCGCCCGCGTCTGCGGCCCGCGTGTTTCCCGCCGCACGCCGGGCGGGCTCCGCCCTATTCTCCCGACGCGGGCACGAACCACGCGGCCTCCGCCGCGCGGCGACCCCGCGAGGCCGCCCCATGTCCGGCACGGGAAAAGATGAAGCCGGCCGACAGTAAAGGAGCGAATCATGCAGGTGAATCCCATTGCATTGCAGCACGCGGTGTTCCAGACCGAGGAGGCCGGACGCGTCGAGGCGTTGTGGAGCGACGTGCGTCTGAACGCGCGGGATGTTCCCGACGGATGGCGCAAGTACTCGGTGAGGGGAGGAGGGGATGACGGGTGGGAGCCGTGCAGCATAGAACCTTTCGTGTGGGTGAACCACACCGCCGACGTCATCACGCCCGACGACCTCGGGCCGGTGCTCGAAGAGCATGACGGGATGCTCATCATCAACGACTGGTGGTTCGACGACGAACCCCTTCTCCCTCAGACACAGACGAGGCGGGGATGACGCGGAGCCGTCTGGTACGGGTCGGCGTCGCGCCTCTCTTCGAGACACGACGCCGACGGCGGGGCAAGGACGCCGCCGCCCTGGCGATCCCGCGCCGGGAACGCATACGGACCCCGCCGTCCTTTTCATCGCAAAAATGTCCAATCCAGCGACCCGCAAACCGACCGACGATTGTCCTAGCAACAGAAAACGTCGGAAGGAACGGCAGCGTGGAACGAGTCCGCACCAATCGCCAGCGCAGGGGGCGCGAAGGCCTCCCCCATTCCGCCTTGGCGGACATGGGAGTAGCAAGTGACGTGAACGTAGCTACGTTCACTCGATTCGCGCGGCGAATCGACTTGCCCGGGAGACCCAGACCCCATAGTCGCCGATGGCTCCGGACCGCATTCGCGGCATCGGAAAACGGAATTCCGTACCGTCTCGGAGGCGCGGAATGAGCTGGGCGGACGGCCGAAGTCGGAATATTTGCAAGCGAATTACGTTCACGCCGGAGGAATGGGCGCGAGTCGAGAAACTGCACGCCCAGCTGGCCGGCAGCTCGGTTGAGTACCGTTCGTTCGGCGCGTACGCGCGCAGGATGCTGTCCGAACGGAGCATCAACCTCACCGTGGTCCGGCCTCTCACCGACCCGGAACCGATCGCCGCGGCGATCGACCGGATCGGGGTGAACGTGAACCAGATCGCACGCAAGGCGAACGCCGAAGGGCATGTCAGCATCTATGACATCGACGAGTTGAAGCAGTCTCTCGCCGAAATCGGGGAACTCGTGCGGACGCTGTTCGACGATCATATGCGCTCCATCGAAGAGGCGTGAGATGGCGGTGGTCAAGCTCGGCAAACCCATCAAAACGAATCTCGACGGCCGGAACGGGGCGATGGCATACATCATCGATCCGGCGAAGACACATGGCGGCAAGCTGGTCAGCGCCAACTATCCGGCCGACGCCGCCAGCCCGGACAGCCTCGCGCGCCCAATGCTCGACGACAACCGCAAATCCCCGAAGGGCATCAGGAGGAACAGTCGTCTCGCCTACCACATCAAGCTCAGCTTCAGCCCCGACGACCCCGTGACGCCGGAACAGGTGCACGAGATTGGCATCGAATTCGCGCAACGCATCACCAACGGCGATTACAAATTCGTGGTCGCCACGCACACCGACCGGCACCACCTGCACGACCACATCATGGTGTGCGCCGCCGCACGCACCGCCCCGCATCTCAAGGCGGAACTGCCCAAGGACATCATCGAGCAGTGGCGTGTAATAGCCAACGAGATATGCGCACGCGAGGGGTTAAGCGTCATCATCAACCCCTCAACCGAAGCCGTGGCACGCCGCATGAGAAACGCCGAAACAGATCCCGCCCCGACCATAGGAAACCCGGCAACGCCCGAGAACGAAGTTGGACAGCCGCTCGGAAACCCGGCGTCGGAGCGCCGCTACGGCATGGGCATGGAGGAAATCTACGCGGCGGCGAAGGGCTTGGGCGTCAAGGACAGGCTTCGCACGCTCATCGATCTGACGTGCGCGGAGGCGGAGACGTTCGACGATCTGAAGGCCATGCTGCGCATCTACGGCGTGGAGGTCCACGAACGCGGCCGGCATCTGACGTTCACCGTGAGGGACTCCGGTTTCAGGATCAGGGACTCCAAGCTCGGCCCCGGATACGACATGACCAACATCATGGCGCGGCTGTCGAACTCGCCGGTCGTGCAGATAGCGTTCAACCGCAGGCTCGTCGCCCGCCGCGCCAACGGCAGCGTCACGGTATGGCTTCCCGGCACCAGACATGAGCGCCGCATCGTCATCGACGAGGCCCGGATCATCGAGAACGGCTCGACATTGCGCGCGTTCCTCCCGCTGGACCATGAGCAGATCATCCTCGACAAGTCCAACCGGTATGCCGGCAGACTCTCGTCAAGCACCGACCTGTACCAGTGGTTCAAACGCCCCGACCAGCGCATCGAACCGGTCACCGACCCCGGATACACGTCATTGCGCAAAGGCCTCTCCCCCGCCCAGCAACGCTACTACGCGTCGCAGGCGCGACGCCTCGACGCCATCCGCGACCAGGCCGAAGCGCTGAACGCGGCGATCCGATGGACGCGCATGGCCGACGGCGACAGCGGCAAGGGCCTCGCCCTGCTGCGCGAAAAGGTCAATGAGTCGCGCACCGCACTGCAAGCGGCCGTCGTCGCGCTGAACGACGCGATCGAACGCGAGGACCCCGACCTCATCGTCGAGACGCGTGAGGAAATGGAACGCCGCGAACAGGACTGCGAACGCTACGAACGCGAACTCGGCGGCATCGAGCGCGCCATCAACGCGACGCGCGCCACGGCGGAACGGCAGTCCCGTTCCGCCGGCAGACACAGGCTTGGCCGTTCCATCTAGACCGGCCGGGAAACAAACGACAACGCACAGGCAGAAAGGAACAATCCAATGGCGATAGAGGAACAGGCCGAGGAACGCATCCAGGACATCGGCCAGCAGATCGTCACCGGCGCCGCGCGCCTCGGCGCGGAGCTCGTGCTGGCGGTGCCCAAGAGCGTGGGCCTCGCCCTGCTGCGAAGCGGCTGGAACCTGACGACAACCGGCGTCTCGCACGCGGCCGGGGTCGTCAAAACCAGAATCGAGACCGGCGAGGTATCCGAAAAACGACTTCAAATAATGGAGAAAGGCGACCTGCACGCGCTCAAGCTCGACGGCGAAAGCCTCACGCAGGTTCGCCGCAGCCTGCGACAGGCAGGCATCAACTACAGCATCGAACCCGCGAAGGAAGGCCAGTTCTTCCTGCACTTCGCAGGCAAGGACGAAGACCATATCAGGCACGCCGTGCAGCGCGCCTTCCGCCACATGGGCCTCGAAATCAACAATGACGACCTGGGCCCCGAACGCGAACAGCCCCAGCCGCGACCCGAGCAGCCGGAGTCGAGGACGACGCCGGGCAGCACCCGGCCGACGGCGCCCCGGGACTCCCCCGCGACCCCGGACACAGAGGAGCCGGAGGCGTTGCACGTCGATTGGAACACGGTCGATCCCGAAGTGCTGGAACAGGCCGCGAACACCCTCGCGGGCCGACGCGCCGAACTGTCATGGGAGACCCTGATGGGCGCGGAGACCGGCTGGAGCGAGGAAACAGGGCGAGGGTTCGCGTCCAAGGTGATCGCCGAAGCCGGACGCGACGACGCTCTGGGAAAGGAATTCGACGCCATTCTGCGCGACGACTACGGGCAGGAAACCATGGCTCCCCCGGCTCCAGGCCGGAACCGCGCCCTCGCGATCAAATCGAGGAAGGACCTCTCCAACAGATTCAAGACCAGACTCGGCGAAAACCTCGCCGCCCAGAAAACACCCAAGGCACCCGTCCCGTCGCGCGAACGCACACCGCGACTGGGCCGATAGAAAAGGAGCCGACATGGCAGACGACACCGACGCCATCATCCGCCGCACCGCCATATTCCAGGACACGCTCAACGGCCTGAACGACCCCGCGCCATGGCCTCTGACGATGTGGGCGGAACAGGGCGACGTGCTGTGGACCGCCGGCACCGCGGCCTCCGAAGGCAGCGACGCGACCGGCATGTACTGGATGCCCGGCGACATCATAGTGCGCAGGAACGTCCTCGACGGCGACCGCACACGGCTCGCCGGCGCGTTCAACATCTACCCCGAACAGGGCGCGGACCCCATGCGGCAGATGCTCGACGGCATCAGACGGTGGGGCGGCGGCGACGTGGAACGCAGCGGCCTGATCGCGGGGCAGCCCGGATCCGTGAGCCTCAACGTCCCCGGGACCAGCCTTCCCCCGCGCATGGGATGGAGGGACGCCCTCGCCGTCGCCCCCGAGTTCGCGGCGCGTCTCGACCCGCAGCTCTTGCAGGCGAGCCTCATGCAGCACGCGCTCGACCGGGAGGACAGTCCATGCGTGTTCCTCGTGGAGGACAACGGCTACGACGTCACCTGCTTCTCCTGGCATCGGAACGGCGAAGGCCTCTACGAGTCGATGACGTTCAAGCACCTGCAATACGACGATCTGACCATGCAGGTCAACGTCATCGCGCAGAACAACGACCGGCCGGAGACGTTCCCCGCGCGGCGCATGGACGACGGCGACCTGCTGACCGAAAGCCGCATGCGCCGCGACCAATACATGCGGCTGCGCGAGCACGACGGCGGCATGCGGAACATGACGGGCCGGATCGCGCGCAGCGGCATCCTCAAACCGGGGCTCGGCCAGCAGCCGCTGCTCAGACTCGCAGACGGCAGGACCGCGCCCGAATGGGACGAATGGACAGACGCCGCAGCCCTTGCCATCCTCAAGGAAAACCCATCGCCGAACATCTCCGCACGGGCCGAAGCCATCCCGGCGGCCGGAACGGCGCACAGTACGGGAACCACGTCGCCGGACCGCGGCGAATGGCCGAACGCATGGGTGCCGAACGCGCTCGTCCACCCCTACACGATGCACGCGAAGGACGGACGCGACTGGCGCAAGATGATCGTGTCGGTGCCGCGCGGCACCGCCCTCGACGGGCGCGACCTCACGGGATTCTCCATCGACGTGTTCATGAGCGACGCGAACCGGCGGCAGAAGGACGACGGCCATGCCGTCAACATCAGGCTCCGCCCCGACGCCGCCATCACCCTGTTCAAGGGCAAGGGAAACGGAAGGACCGTCATCGAGGCCGACGCCGGCGAACTCGCCGCGGCGATCCGCGCAGCCCGCGCAAGGACACCCGACACGGACGAGGGCAAACCGGCATGGCCGAAAGTCACCTTCCCGGCCACCCATGCCCATCCCTACACGATGCACGCGAAGGACGGACGCGACTGGCGCAAGATGCTCCTCGCCATGCCGCAGGGCACCACGGTCAACGGCATCGACGTGTCCGCATGGACCGTCGACCGGTTCGTGAGCGAGAAGGCATGGCAGGCCGCCGAAGACGGGCACGACGTGACGATCGCGTTCAAACCGGGCGAGGCGATCGACCTCTATCGGGAACGCGACGGGCGACGCGAGGACATCCGCATCGAGGAGCCGTGGGAACTATGCAAGGCCGTCAGACAGGCGCGCGAGGCCAGCCGGACGAGGACCGGCCCCGATGCGGAAGACAACGCGGCACCATCGAGAACGCCGTCGCCGCCGGCCGGTTCCGACGCCGCGAACCGGGGCGACACGACCCTTGCCGAACGGCTCAAGGCAAGACTGAGCGCCAATCTGACGGCCCGATCCGGCCAGCACGCGCGCACCGCCGCCGCCCCGAAGCACGACAGGACACTCTAGGAAAGGAACGCAAGGCAATGGCAGGCAAACCACGTTTCGCCAAAGGCACGGCACCGGCGGAAGCCCGGCAGCTCGACCGCCTCATCAAGGACACCGCCACAGCCGGCGACGGCATCACGGCACGCCTCGCCAAGGCCGAAAAACTGGCAACGGCCATGGAAACACTCGACGAGCCATTCCCGAGGGAGGACGAATACCGGAAGAAGCAAGCCGAACTCGACCGGCTCATGTCCAAACCCGACAAGCCCGAACGGACCGAAAATCAAACGGAAGACGCACAGGAAAGGACCTCGCCAATGCCGTTGAACATCGAACACGCCAAACTCATGCTCGAACAGGACCCCAACGTGGCCGGAATCACCCAAGGCTCCAGCGTCATGGGCGACTACCTCGAAGCGGAGCTGACCGACGGGCGCGCGCTGCAGATCACCATGCACGACAACCCGGCATGGAAGGACCGCGACGAACTCGCCGGACGGGTCGAAGTCTCCTACGCCAACCGACCCCAGAGGAAGTGGCTGTGGGACGACAACGACATGGCGTCGCGCGAGGCCGTCGCCTTCGACCCCGAAAGCCCCGACGCGGCAAGCCGCCTCGCGCGGGCGATCGCGGAATGGGAGCTGGAAGGCGGTCTCGAACCCGGCACGACGCGCGAACCCGGCCGCATCCCGGCGGCGCTGCCGCCGGAGGCTTGGGCCTACGAGTGGCACAACATCGACAAGACGGGCTGGAACCGTGAATACCTGCCTTCCGAGGAGGCGCGGGACAAGGCCATGAAAGCCAAACACGACACCGGCCACATGGTCAGGAAAGTCAGCGGGGATCCGGCGGTGCTGATCGAGACGCACCGCAAGAACTCGTGCATGAACGCCGTGATCAGGAGCGAAGACACCGGGAGCGGCCCGACGCCGGGCGACATCGAACTGCTGCACGGCATCGTCGCCGAAGTGTGCAGGCACGACCCGCACAGCGACCTCGGCCGCTACATCGCCTACCCGTCCGGCGAGGCGATCGGCCTCGCCGGCGACGGCCTCGACGAACGTGACATCGCCGAGAAACGCGAATACGGCGGCTGGGATCCGGAACGTGACGCATTCATGCGCATCAACGAGGACGGCGACTGGACAGGCATCACCCGCGAACAGGCCGACCAGCTCGTCTGGCAGGCCCGCGAACGCATCCTCGACCGCGCCGCCGCCGACGACCGACTCTCGCTGGAGACCATCAACCGCATCGCCAAATTCCACCGGGACCCGGAACACGGTTCGCCCGCCATCGAACTCGACCCGGCGCGGCCGGAGAACGACGGCAGGCACCGCCCGTCGCGGGACGCCGGCACGCCGCGCCGCCACGGCATCAGAATCTGAACCGGCCCGATATAAGGAGGCAATGCGATGGACATCGAATACCGAGAACCAACCATATGGATGGAAGGCACCCTGCTGAAGCAGCCGACGCGAACGGGAGGGAGGAACGGGTGGCGTCTCGACGTCATCCCCGACGCACCGAGAAAACCCGCGAAACGAGTCATCGTGGAGGCCGCCGGCGCCGACCACTCCGGCAACATCGAATCCAACGCCGCGCCCGGCGCGCGCGTCATCGTCAAGGGCGTGCCGGCCGCCGCAGGCTCCGGGGTCGACGTCCAAGCCCGAAGCCTCGCGTTCAACCCCAGCCACAGCGCGCCGGAGCCCGACGACGAGCCGGCGGAGGACAGCGAATGAGAATGAGCGTCATCCCCGACATGCGCACGCCGGGCCTGATCGTCGCCGACGACGGACGCGCCGGCGACCTGCTGCGCGACAGGGGCCTGGCCATCGAGGCCCGGATCGACCCGCGGGACCCGACGGGCGCGCTCATCGCGCGTCTGATGGGCGACGGCGGGAACCCGCTGCTCGTCCAGACGGCCAACGGCGTCACCCTGTGCACCCCGCTCGCCGTCACGACCGATCGCGGCGCCGGCCGTGACGGCGAGCCCGCCGCGACGCGACTGACGGAGACGACGAGCATCGCCTCGAAGGACGACCTGCTCGAACGGTTCAAGGCCCGTCTCGGCGGAAACCTCAAAAAAACGGGAAAGAAAGGACGACGGGAATGAAAATCAAAACCACGGGGATCATGGCGCGCGCCGTGCTTGTGATCGCCGGCTTCTGGCTCGGCGACCTCACGGCCGCGCACATCCAGAGGGGCCTCGCCGCCGGGCAGGACGCGCAGCAGATCGTCTCCGGCCTGACAGGCATGTTCCGAGAGCCGTTGGCGCTCGGCACCGACAGGACAAGCCTGCTGTGCGGACTCGCCGGAGCCGCCGCGACGCTGGTGTTCCTCCTCTACCGATGGACCATGAGCCTGAACAACTGGCGTGACCGCGAGGAATACGGTTCGGCCCGCTGGGCCAGACCCGAGGAAATGGCACCATACACCGATCACGACCCAAGATGGAACCTCCAGATGACGCTCACCGAGGGATTGAGCCTGGACGCGCAGGCCACGCGCCGCAACCTCAACACGCTCGTGATCGGCGGCTCCGGCTCCGGCAAAACCGCCACGCACGTCATCCCGAACATCCGCAAGGCCACAATGAACTACGCGTGCACCGACCCGAAGGGCGAACTCTACGCGAAGACGCACGAGGACCTCGAAAACGCGGGATACGACGTGCGCAAGCTCGACCTCGTGGACTTCACCACGCAGACCACGTTCAACCCCATGTCCTACATCAATCCCGACAAGCCCGACGTGTCGATCATGCGCCTCGTGACCAACATCATGGAGAACACCAACGGCAGCCGGGCCAGGGAGCAGTCCGGCGACGATTTCTGGGACAAATCGGATCGAAGCCTGCTCACCGCGCTCACCGCGTTCGTCTACTACCTCGACGACGACATCATGCGCGACTGCCTCAAAATCGACTCCGGCAAGACCCTCAACGCCGTCGCCGACCTCAGGGACCTGCTCGACGCCAGCGAGGAGGACGAGACGCACGAAAGCCCCGTGGACGCGGTCGCCAAGACCGCGATGGAGATCCACGACGAGATGCAGGCGGTCTGGAACGCGGCCAGCGATGAGGAACGCGGGGACAAAGACCTGCAGGAGGCGTGGCGGCTGGCGCGCGGACTACGGTTCGCGGCCAAACAGTACCGTCCATTCAGCCAGAGCGCGGGCGAGACGAAAAAGGGCATCATCATCAGCCTCGGCGTCAGACTCGCTCCGTTGCAGGTCGGCGAGGTGCGCGACATCCTCGCCGCCGACAGCATCGGCATCGACGGCATCGGCGGCTGGGATGACGACGCCCACACCCGGCCACACAGGAAAACGGCGATATTCCTGGCCCTCCCCGATGAGGACCCCACCTTCAACTTTTTGGCCGCGATCTTCTACCAGTGCCTGTTCGACAGCATCATCCGCCGCTGCCGAACCTACCCCGGAGAACGCCTGGCGACCCCGCTGCACTGCTTCCTGGACGAGTTCGCCAACGTGGGGCGCATACCCAACTTCGACAAGCTCATCGCCACGATCCGCTCGAGACGGGTCAGCGTCAGCGTCATCCTCCAGACCATCGCCCAGCTGAAGACCATGTACGAGAAAAGCTGGGAGACCGTGGCGGGCAACTGCGACTCGGTGCTGTTCCTCGGCGGCAACGAGCAGTCCACGACCGAGTGGCTCAGCAGACTGCTCGGCAAGGAAACCATCGACACCCGCACCACCAGCGATTCCAAGGGCATAAGCGGCAGCCACACCATCAACCACCAGCGCACCGGCCGAGAACTGCTCACCCCGGACGAACTCGCCCAGCTCGACAACGACAAGTGCGTCTACGCGCTGCGAGGCCTTCACCCGTTCCTCAGCCGCAAGGCATGGCCCGGCTCCGCCATCGCCAGACCGAAATCGAAGCTCAAGCATTCCGAGAATTGGAAACAAGCGGCATGAGCAACGAGCCTTGCGGCCCGGACGGATCACCCCGGCCGCAAGCGCATGCAATCAGCCGACGGGGACCCGTTCCCGCGCTACGCCGTCACTGGCAACCGATTCGATTCTGTCTTCGATGAAGCCGAACTCCGCTCCCTCTTCGACAAGACCGTCGGACCAGTAGTCGAGATACCTAAACGGCAAGGCGAGGCTGTGGGCCGCATCAAGGGATCTGATCGCCTGCTCGCCGGCGATGCTCGATCCGACCCCGAACACGGCCTGAACCATTTGTTTGAGCAGCAGAGGGTGCTCTTCTCCCACATTGACGGGTTCCTGCTTGCGCCATCCACGGCTGGACAATTGGATTTGCAGGGAACGATAGCGTTCGGCGCTGATGATGTCCAACGTATGCGCGCGACTGATCGAAGCGGCGACGGACACTCCCCAGCCTGACTTGACTTTGAGAAAATCGCTTAGCGTGGCGTTCATCCGAACGGAATGCCGCATGTCGGCGGCGGGAAGCAGCAACGCCCCTGCGAACAAATGCGCTTCGCGCTCCACCTGTTGAGGCGTGTCTGGCTTGCGGAATCGATGCAGTATGAGGTGTCCGAGTTCATGCGCTTTG
Organism: Bifidobacterium sp. LH_449; assembly: GCF_056356755.1. Taxonomy (NCBI): domain Bacteria; kingdom Bacillati; phylum Actinomycetota; class Actinomycetes; order Bifidobacteriales; family Bifidobacteriaceae; genus Bifidobacterium; species Bifidobacterium sp. LH_449. The sequence continues at coordinate 39,073 of NZ_JBKEUV010000011.1, read as the reverse complement.
GTGAAACGCTGCCGGTCGCCGCCGATGCGCTTGCCGGCGGAGTACCCGATGCACGGCATCCCTTCGCATTGGGGGTATGTGATGCCTTCGCTCGTCAGCCTTGTCTTCTCGTCATCACTGCCGCCGGTGGATTTCATCGGGGCCACCACGATGCCTTGCCTCTCCATGCTGCGGGTCAGATTCCCGATCGGCCCAACGGGATCCAAGCCCAAGCACGACCGTGCCCGACTGGCAATGGAATCGATTTCAAAGTTGGAAAGGCTTGGCTTACGCGGTGCGATCTTTTGAATCCAAGCAGTTTTCTCACCAGATATACCCAATAGTTTCGCCAGTCGCGATACGGTGGCGCAGAGTTCGGAATACTCGATTGATACCGCCGACAGCTCTCCCATGCTCGACTTGCTGGTTTTGCGGTACGTTACCGCCGTCATGGGCAAGATGGGATCAGTGCGGGTGAAATATGAGATGGGGAAGCCCAGCGCGGCGGCGATCGACTTGGCTTCATCCTCCTTGAAAACGATGAAACCGTTCTGTAGTTTGCTGAGCTTCGACTGGGAGATATGCGAACGCTCGGACAGCTCTCTTTGAGTCATACCTTCCAGGTGCCTGGCCTGCACGATTCTTTCGGCATTGTATTCCGTCATGGTTCTTCCACCTCCTAACAACGGCAGAACGGCGGAGGGGCGTTCTTCTATCGCCCCGCCTGGGTCTCGATCGTCTCGCTTTCGGTTGCGTCGTCGAGAACGAGGTTCGGGAGCAGGTTATCATCATTGTCCTCAATGGGGGTGAAGTCGCTTATCTCCACGGGCTCATCAAGCAGCTTCAAGCTGAAATCGTACTTCCGTGCCGTCCCTGCATACGCGTACGGCATCACGTCCAGCGGCCGGTAGGCCGTGACCGAAACGCTCTGTCCCTCTTCCTGCCACGCCAGAATCAGTTTGGTGTCGCTCAGGTCGGGCGAGACCATGCCGGCCGGTGCGAACAGATCGTCCTGCGCAAGCTCCTTCAGCATTCCGGCACCTCTGCAGGTTGATTGCATGTAGTATGCGCGCGACGCCTTGGTGGCGTTCGTCTTGGGCAGACCGCTCGTCACCGGGTCGACACGGCGCAGGATCGCCCGCATCCCAGTTGCGCTTTCTTTCAGATGCAGGTAACCGCATTTGTCGAAGAGCTCCCATCGGTCATCGTCCCAGATCCTCGCGCAGCGCTGGTTGATCAAACGTGGCATGTTCGAACGGTTCTGATTGTCCCAGAACAATTCCGACGGATACCGGTCCGTCAGATCGGCCTTGGCCGCGTTCAAAGTCTCGTACAGTTTCGGCGAAAGCTCCCGCAGCGAGTCGGCGATGGCGTGGGCCTCATCCAGCATCTTGAACTGTTCGCGGGAATAGCGCATTGGGGCTCCTTCTTCGTCCGAAATTTTCTAATGGAATATTTTACACCCGTATGCAACATATCGGTATATCGGTATGTAGGTTCACAGGCTGGGGTCGGTTCCCGGCATCTGTCCCGAATCCGGCTGCGCGGGCACCGTCCACGATGGCGCGGAGGAATCATCCGATCCGCTGGAACCCGAGCCGTCGGCCGGCGCGTAGGACCGTTCCGGCGTGGACGTCCTTGGCGGGGTTTGGCGCTGCACCTGAGCCTCGGCCTCCTCCTTCGCGCGCATCGAACCGTTCACCGCGTCCACCGCGGCGGACAGGGACGAGGAGGCGTCCGCATAGGCGGATGGATCGTCCGTCGAGCCTTCGTCCAGCAGCCTGCGCGCCGCGTCGACCGCCGTGGACAGCGCCGTCCTCGTCGCCTCGTCCTGCACGCTCCCCTCGCTGGACGACAGCAGCTCCCGCGCCTTCTCCAGCGTCAATGACAGGGAATCCCTCGCGTCCGCAAGACGCTTCTCGACCACCGAACCGTCCACCGCGTCCACCGCGGCGGACAGGGACTCCTCCTGCCCCTCATACCACGCCGCCGCCTCGTCCAGGCCCGCCGCGACCGCATCGATGCCGTCGACCGAACCGTCGGCGGGGCATCGCGTCAGACCCGGACCCGACTCGTCAAGCAGGGCCAGCAGATCGTCAAGCACGGATTCGTCGGAGACCGTCGCGGGGTCGGTCCCGTCGGCCGTCGACCGTGCCTTTTCCAGCATGGTCTCGAAGCCGTCACGCCGCGCGACCGCCCCTGCGTATGCCTGTTCGCAGGATTCCGTCGCCTGTCGGACCGCGTCGGCCGACGCGTTCCGGTGGAGGCGGATGAGCGCGAAGACGGCCAGCGCGGCGATCGCCGCCACGGCCGACGCCGTCAGGCAGACGGCCATGACGCGCCGGACGGAAGGCGTGCGTCGTCGTTCGGAATCGGCGGCGGGCATGAGGCCGGACCGGACGTCGCGGGCGTGGCCGTCCGGCGGTTCCGGAGCCGTGTCGGGGACGTCCGGCGATGGTTCCGCCGGCTCCGCGGCCGTGGCCGGGGCGTCATGGCCGTCGCGTCCCGTGCCGGCGGGCGATGCGGCCGTCCCCGGGACGTCGTCCCGTGCCGGCGGACGTTCCGGCGGCAGCGGCGCGGTCGGGATACGCGGCCCGATGATGGACGCCATGAACCGTTCTATCGGCGCGTCCTGCACGTCGGGCGGGTCCGGGACGGGCAGCGTCTCGAATCCGTGGATCCTGCCGGCCTCGTACCAGCGGCGCAGTTCGGGCCATGCGTTCGGATGCGAGGCGATCAGGTGCAGCCACGGCCGCCATGACAGGTCGACGGCCATGTCGTGCAGCTGGCGCGGGGTCAGTCTGGGGTTGAGCGACGGCGGCCGATCCCTGTCCCGTCCGGGCTTCCTCATCGTTCCTCCTCCTCGACGTATGCGCCGTCCAGCGGGCCGGCCACGGCCGAGCACAGCCATCGGCCGTCGTCGTATTCGTAGGTCATCGTCCAGGCCGAGGCCAGTCCGGTGGCGACCGCGCAGGTGGCCGTCCGCCCGTCGCCGGACACGAGGAATCCGGTGAACGTGTCCAACGGCTGGCTCATGATGCGCGACGCGGGGATCGACAGTCCGGCCGCGTCGGCGGTGAACATCTCCCTCAACGCGCCGTCCCTGTCCGGGGAGTCCGTCACGTAGGCGCGCAGCGCCCGCGGCGCGAGGTCCGCGCACACGTCCCCGGCCTCCATGGCCGGCGACGGTTCCGCTCCGGACTGCGTTTCGTCGCGTTCCGCGGCCGGGGGCCGTTCCCGCACGGCCGCCACGTCGGTCATGTCCGACGTGGCGTGCGATATCGCGAAGTTCACGCCCAGGAACAGGGCCGTCGCCGCCAGGAAGGCCAATGCGGCGGGGATGCGTGATTTCATGGGTCTCCTTTCGCCTTTCCGCCGGTCAGCGGATGAACCGTATCCCGGTCCCGGCCGCGCGCAGCTGCGCCGCCGTGATCGTGCGCAGGCTGACCACGCCGACGCCTTGTGCGTTGGCCTCGCTGATGAGGATCGAACCGTCGTCGCGGACCTCCTCCACGACCGCGACGTGCCCGTAGTCCGTGTCCGCGCCGAGCGTGCCACGCCCGAAGCAGGCGACGTCGCCCGGAGACGGCGAGGCCGAGACCGTGTAGCCGAGTCCGACGGCGGTGGAGGCCCAGTCGCCGCCGTTGCCCATGTACGGGTCGACCGGACGGCCGATCTGGGCGCGGCGGATCGCGGCCCACCAGGTGCATTGCCCCCATGCGTAGGTCGAGCCTGCGCCCGGGTCCATGCCGGCCGTCGAGACGATCCCGTCCACGGCCGTCAGCTTCGGGTCGAGCGAGCCCATCGTGCCGCCCGTGGCCGCGCCGGCGGCGGCGTAGGTCGTGCCGGCCAGCTCGAGGATGGCCTCGATGTAGGTCTTCGTCTCCTCGAACGGCGGGACCGTGCCGTATTCCAGCACGCGGCCGAGGCCCGCGTTGTAGGCGGCGAGGGTCAGCTGCAGCGTGTCGCCCGTCACGCGGCCGTCCGCCTTCGCGGACTCGACCTGCGCGGCGAGGCCGCACATGTAGTTGCCCTGGGTCCAGATCGCGTCGTGCGGGTTCATGACGTCGGCCGTGCCGTCGCCGTCGCCGTCCATGCCGACGGACGCCCATGTGCCCGGCATGAACTGGGCGATGCCCCGCGCTCCGGCCGGGCTCGTCGCGGCGGGATCCCAGCCCGACTCGCGGTCGATCTGCGCGGCGATGACGCTTGCCGTGACGACCTGGCAGACCGATCCGGCGCGCTGCACGTCCGCTTGGTATTCGTCCGGCACGTTGGACGCGCCGGACGCGGAGGCGGCCGCGCCGAACAGGAACGACATGACGGACGCGACGACCAGTATGACGGCGAGGACCGCCGACAGGACGGGCAGCATCGGCAGGACGATGGCGGTCGCCGCGCCGACGGCATGGGCGACATGGGCGACGGCGGCCCGGACGAACGCGGATGCGGCGTGCGCGGCGCGGTGACGCCACATGAATCTCGTCGACGAGGAGACGCCGCCGACGCCGGCGCGGGACGCACGGAACGCGGCGCCGCGCGTCGTCGTGGCCAGCCGGCTCGCGTCGTCGCCGTCGCAGCGTGCCAGGCGGGCGTCGATGTCGTCGGCCAGCCGCGTTCCGGTCCGGCCGAGCCGGGCGCTGGCCCGCCCCGCGCGCTTGAACCCGCCGATCCTGTCGGACGCGCCGCCGTCCCTGACCCGCATGGGCCGGCCCTTGGCCTTGGCGCGGTCGGGCCTGAGCCGTGCGACGTGTTCGTCGCGGCCGCGGCCCAGCCGCGCCCGCGCGGTCTTCGCTGTCCCGCCGACCGTCTTCCGTGTGAGGTTCGCGCCGCCCGCGGCCGCCCGTCCCGCGAGGGCGGCCGCGTCGTGGCCGGCCTGGTCGGCGGTGTCGGCGCGGTCCGTGCCGGCCGACCATGCCGAGGAGGCGGCGTCGGCGGCGACGCGGCCCAGCCGTGCGGAGACGCGGCCGCTGTGCGCGCCGGCCGTCATCGTCCGGCGGCCTTCGAATCGTCGAAACTGGTGGAATACAGGCCGTACAGCGTGCCCTGCGCGGGGATGCGGCCGTCGAACGGGACGAACGCGCCGCCGATCTTCATCAGACCCTGGCCGGGCATGACGCCGGTGAAGTACGAACGCTGCTCCTCGCTCAGCTTGAGCAGGGCGCACAGCTCGTCGGCGTCGGCCGGGTTCTGGCTGAGCAGCATCAGGAAGTCGCTGTTCGACAGCATCATGCGCGCGTCGTCGTCGCCGAGCAGCTCCTCGATGTTCTGGGTGATGCCGGTGACGCCGAGTCCCCATTTGCGGGCGCGCTTGTAGATGTCCTTGAACTGGGAGGCCGCGTACCGGTTGCCGAAGAACCGGTGGAACTCGTCGACGTACAGCCATGTGCGGCGGCCGAGCTTCCGGTTGCGGACGACGCGGTTCCACACCTGGTCGATGACGGTCATCATGCCGAACGTGCGCAGTTCGCCGCTCAGGCCGCTCACGTCGAACACGGTGAACCTGTTCGACAGGTCGACGTTGGTCTGCCCGTTGAAGCCGCTCAGGCTGCCGGTCACGTAGGAGCCGAGCGCCGTGGCCATGTCGTGGCCGGCCTGCTCCCCGGTCGCGTCGAGCGCCGTCTGGAGGTCGGCGAGGGTCGGCTGCGGGCCGCCCGTGTCGCGGCAGCGCACGTACAGGGACAGGGCGCACCGGTCCACGAGGCTGCGTTCGAGCGCGTCGAGTCCCTGGTTGCCGCCGATCAGGCCGCCGATCATCGCGACGACGTTGTTGGTCTTGTCTTTGACCGGGTCGGAGTCGCCGGTCTCGTCGAACACGATGTCGAGCGGGTTGATGCGGCTCGTGCTTCCGGCGCTGATCTGGACGGTCTGCCCGTCGAACGCCCGGGCGAGCGGCACGTATTCGCGTTCGGGGTCGATGATGATGATCTCGTCGTCGCGGTTGAGGAACATGCCGGCGATCTCCTGCTTGACGGTGAAGCTCTTGCCGCCGCCCGACGTGCCGAGGATGAACCCGTTGGAGTTCATGTGGGCGCGCCTGTCCGCGACGATCGGGTTGCCGCTGCGCGCGTTCGAACCGTAGAACAGGCCGCCCGGCTCGAACACCTCCTGGCTGGTGAACGGGACCAGTATGGCCGCGCTGTTCGTGGTCAGGGTGCGTCGCATCGGCAGCGGGTCGTTGCCCAGGGGCAGTTCGGCCGTCAGGCCCTCGAGCTGCATGTAGCGCAGGCTTTCGGCCTTGCACGACTGGGCGTTGACCTTCGCGCGGACCGTCCTGCACGCGAGGTCGAGCTCCTCGACGGTGTCGGCCGAGACGCCGATGACGATCATCGCGTTGACGAGCCGCTGGTTCGTCTGGCGCAGTTCGTCCTGGAGCTCGCCGATCTGCGCCTGCTGGTCGGCGAGGTCGTCGGGCAGGTCGTCCGGGTCGAGGCCCTGGCGACGGTTCCTGCGCCGCGTCTCCATGACCTGCATCTTGATCTCCGCGTTCTTGCGGCGCACCACCGTCATGGACGTGGCCCTGTCGTAGGCGGACAGGTGGATGCTGACGTTGACCCTCGCCCGGATCGAGGTCAGGTCGTTGACGAGCTGGTCGGTCAGTTCCGGTGGCAGGTCGCTGACCCACAGGGTGCGGTGGAAGCAGTGCGACCCCTCGCTGGCCAGTTCGAGACGCGCCGGGTCGCGCGCGTCGATGCTCCATGGGCATACGAGGTCCTTGGTGGAGGGGCGTCCGGGCGTGCGTTCGAACCGGCGTTCGTCGAACGAGAACGGTTCGCCGGGGCGCAGGACCTCCGCGAGCAGGCGGAGACGGCCGGCGCGGTCGAGTCGTGTCGCGCGGCATTCGTCGATGGAGTGCAGCTGGGCCGTGAGCTGCTGGCAGAGCGCGTTGAGCGTGCGGACGGCCGTGTCGCGGTCGGATTCGTGGATGGTGACGGTCAGGGTCTTGACGGTGTCGGTGTTCCGGCTTGCGCGGTCGAGCTTGCCGGCGACGACCTGGTTGTAGTCGCGCCGGTATCCGTCGAGGCCGTCGCCGCGGTCGGCCATGCTGATCCCGGCGAGCATCTCGTCCATGCCCCGCGTGCGCGTGTACGCGCCGATCTGGAGTCCCTGGCCGGCGTCGAGGCTGTTGATCAGCTTCGCCCAACGGTCGATGATCTCCATCTGGTGCTCCTCGCGCGCGGTCTGGTAGTTGATGTCCTCGAACATGATCGAGGCGGACCACGCGTCGCCGCCGAGGTATGCGACGCCGTTGCGCAGCATCGAATCGTATCCGACGAGCTGCTTGACGCCCTTCGGCGGGCGGCCATGGCCTCCCTTCCCGCGTTCCCTGCTTGTCTGCATGCCTATCCCCTTTCCTTGAGCGACGGCGACGGCCTGGTGCGCGCGCCGCGCGCGGGCCCGTCGAACAGGTAGATGTTGCGTCCCGCGTAGTGGCGCCACACGTATTTGAGATAGTGTTCGGGCGGCAGCCCCATGGGCCGCCACCATCCCCACATGGCGATGGGCACGCCGGGGACGAACACGACGTACATGGCCGCGTTCGGGTCGACGCCGGCGAGCAGCCACAACGCCGTGTACCCGCCGCCGCAGACGACGGCCAGGACCACGGCCGCGAGCAGCTGACGCCAGCTCAGGCCCATGAACACCTTGCTTTCGATCGTGCTGATCTCCCGGTAGACGGGCATCTGCAACGCCATCCGTGACGCTCCTTCCTTATTCGCCGCCGAACAGTTTCTTGGCGATGCCGTTGCTGACCATGACGATGCCGATCAGCAGCACGCTCGACAGCAGCAGGCCGCCGAAGTTGTCGATGATCCACCCGGACAGGCTGTCGCCCTCCTCGTAGGAGCCGACGGACATGACGTCGCCGATGAACGCGCGGTACAGGACGACGGACAGGTACAGGGTGGCGCATTGGAACACGAGGACCGCGTACTGCCTGAAGTAGTTGACGCCCCACTGGCGGGTCTCGTCGTGGGCGATGAACGCGATCGGCAGCGGGTTGAACGCGGTCATCAGGTAGATCTGCACGAAGCGCAACAGGATCACGACCGTGAACACGATCGACGCGGCCTTGCCCACGAGGAACGGGATGATCAGCAGCACGATGCAGGGTATCTGGCCGAGGAAGCCGGCCGCGTCGATCGTGTCCCGCATCCGGTCGCCGAGCCCCAGCGTCGTCGCGTCGCCGCTGGTCGGGGAGGCGGCGACGAATCCGTCGACGACCTGCCTGCCGATCTGGTCGATCGCGCCCAGGAGCAGTTCGCTGTGCTGGGCGGCCGTGAACACGAGGGCGATCTTGATCATCGCGAACGCGATCAGCTTCACGCCGAGCTCGCGGTCGCCGTCGGCCCTGGAGCCGACGCGGGCGAGCTCGAGGGTGAACACGATCGCCAGGACGATGCTGGCGACGGGTTTGACGGCCGACTGGGCGATCGACAGGCTCAGCGAGTAGAGCGTGGCGTTGTATTCGGCCGGGGTCTTGAGCAGCTGGTCCACCTGGGTCTGGGAGATGCCGCTGCCGATCGCGTTCAGCACGTCCACGATCCAATCGGTCATGCGACGCGCCTCACACGGCGATCGTGCCGAACAGGGCGGCGGCCGCGATGATCAGGCCGCCGCCGACGACCTGCCACACGCCGGACTGCGTCGCCGGGCCGTTCTGGTCCTTCAGGCCGCCCGCCAGCGTGATCACGCCCCACACCGCCCACAGGCCGCCGCCGATCATCGCGAACTGGGTGAACAGGCTCAACGCCTGGGTGACTACGTTTTCGTCCATCGGGGTTTCCTTTCGTCCGTTGGGTCTCTCACCTAACCGTAAGACCAACGGGCGCGGACCGGTTTGGACATTTTTCGGGGGGACGCGCGGCGCGGAACGGCGGGAGGCCCGCGGCATGGGCCATGCCGCGGGCCTCCCGGTCCGAAACGTGTTCGTCAGCGACGGCGACGCGGCCGTCCGTCGTCCCGGCCCGCGTTCCCGCCATGCACCGGCCGTCGTTCGACGGCATGGCCGGGATCCTCGTCCGCGTAGGTGGCGAACAGCGCCATGCCCTCGTCCTCGGAAGCCGGGAGCAGGGCCAGGATGTCACGGACGAACGAGCGGGCCTCGGACAGGTCGGCGTCATGGTCGCGGATGTTCCAGACGTCACGGTACGTGTAGTCGATGAGATCGGGCACGAAGCGTTGCAGGAACGCGGCCTGGTACGTGTCGCGCTCGTACAGCAGCGTGTCCACGAGATAGCCCGGCTCGTCGGGGAAACGGTCCAGGCCGCGCAGGTAGTCGGCCCGGTGGACGTCGCGCACGAGCGGCGGGACCGTGTCCAGCCGCAGGCACTCCTTGAACATGATCAGACGGCCGACCCGCCCGTTGCCGTCCGAGAACGGGTGGACCCTCTCGAACATCCAGTGCGCCATGGCTATGCGCAGCGGATCGTCGTCCAGCCGGCGATACGCGTCGTACACGCGTCCCATCATGTCGGCCACGTTCGCGGCGGGCACCGTGCGCACGCTGGTGACGCCGAGCTGCTGGGCGATCTCGTTGTCGACGGTCTTGTAGCCGCCGACGTTGCGCAGCGGATCGCGCTCCTGGGACGTCCCGCGTTTCAGGAGCGCATGCAGGCGGCAGACCAGCGCCGCGTCCACGGGGTCGTCCACATGGTCGAGCATGTAGTTGAACGCGACGAAGTGGTTGCGCGTCTCGATCGCGTCGTCCACGACTATCCGGCCCGGCGAGTCCGGCGACAGGCTGCCGTCCTCGTAGATCTGCCTGGTCTGGTCGGCCGAAAGCGTGGACCCCTCCATGTGGTTCGAGTTGTACGCCATATGGATCTGGGTCCAATGGAACAGTCCGTGGCGCACGCCCTGGTCGCGCTCCATGACAAGACGTTCCGGCAAACGCATCCTGGCCTTGCCGTCGCCGACGCGGCCGTCGCTCCCGTGCCCCATACCGGCTCCTCCCGTTTCCGTTCCACCGTTCCCATCATATTATCCGCCCGCCGTGCGGACGGGAGGCCGCCTTCCGTCCCGTCACGGATGATGGAACGGAAGGACGGCCCCACGTACGCCGATCCGGCCGACGCGTCCTCCGGCTGGGACGGGGGCGGACGTCGCAGGCCCGGCTCCGCGCTGGCCCCGGACCCCCGTACGCCTGTGGGTCGGACGGGTTCGCCGGATCGGCCGTGACTTGGACCGCGACGTGCGCGCTCTTCCACCCGGACACCGGCGGCGTGCCCGACCCCGTGCCCCCGCTCATGCTCCTGGCCGCGTGCGCGCTGGCGGCGAGGGACGCGCTGTCCACGTCATGGATGACCGACGCGGCCCGGGCGTACGCGACCGGCGACGCGGGATCGGCATGGCGTCGCCTGGCCATCGGCGTCATGGGCGGCGACGCGTTTTACGATGCGGCCGCCATATGCGTCCCCACACACCATCATTCGCCGCGACATACCATTCCACGGCACGGGATCCCGCGTGTCTCCCGGATTGACACACCGGTCACCGTAAAACGGCATCTCGCACCGCCGCGCATCCCTCTCCCCCTGCAAACGGCATCGGGACATGCGGGACCTGCCGCAGCAACGGATGCCGGCGACGGTCTTGACGAGAGCGTAATCACGATAAAGGGGAGGACCTCCCGTACATACCTCCCTCCGATACGGCACCGGCCGTCCCGCCGCCCACCTCACCGGCACGCTTTTGCGAATTCAAGGAACAATGCATCAACGATCATGTCATCGCCGATACGCTTTCATGTTTCCTGATGACTTCACATCATCGACGGTCCCATCCGCCGGCGTACCGCCCCCGCCGCACGCCCGGTGCAACGACATTCACGATGACATGCGCGGCTAATCCGTTCCGTCGGGTCCTGGCTGTCCCCGCCGCCTTATCACGAGAACGAGAATGACGATAACGGCAAGCGCCATGTTGACGGGCAATGCCTCGTTCCGCATCAACAACGACAGCAGTACCACGGCGACGCCATACACAGTCAAGGACACGGCGCCCGACCGGCCGAAGGAGTCGGCCGGACAATTGCCGATCAGGATCGCCGCGACCCCGACCAGCATCTGAAGAACCACCACCACGCTGATTTCCGGCGGATCGCCGCCGCGATAGGCGAAAGCGCGGTAGAGAAAACAATAATTGACCACGCCGTAGCATATCTGAAGAACAACGCCCGCGGCCAGGAAACCCTTGGCCGACCGTTCGAGAGCTTCCGTCCGCTTCTTATGGCGCCGGATCGAAGCGTATTCCAGGAAAATCCACATGAACGCCATCATCAGATTGACCGCCGGAAGAAGCAGGATCTCCCATTTGCCGCCCAGCCGATCGACGTTCCCGGCGACGCCGTAATGCATGGGGACGGCATCGGGAAGACAGGGAAGGCAGTAGACGAAGACCATCGACGGCAATGCCGCGGACACCAGCAGAACGGTCCTGACGAATCTGGCGGTGATGCGTCGCTTCATCGGAATCACCTCCGAACAAGAGGATGTGCCCTTTCCCCCTCCGCTGCAAGTATAACGCGGCGTCCTTGCGGACCGGGCGACCCCACCGACCGGACGGCCGACCGACCGTCGACCATCGTCACCGCCACGCCCGCGCTCTGACCACCCACGACCCAGCTGTCTCCATGGAATCGGGCACCGCCACACCGGACAGAGACATCGTGCCCTGCGGCGCGCCGGCCGAGAGAGCACCGTTGACGACATCAACGCGTCTTCGCGTCACCGCAGGCACGGCTCTTCCCCGACGACCACGACGGTGTTCGTGATGGTATCGGCGAACGTCTGTCCCCGGCGGTTCCACAGAGGACGAAGAAACCCGATGAACAGAATGCAGTCAGCCAAGTGCGCCACCTCGCGCACGGCCATTCTCACCCGCGACACGGGAAGCAGCGAACTTCGATCGACCACCTGGAGATTGAGGAGACGATGCGCCCAAGACCGTCCGTCGCGCGTGGACAGCACGGAGATCAAACAAACGACGACGGCGGAAACGCAGATGATCCAGGATCCGCAGATCCCGTCCGGATCGGATCTGCCGAAAAGGACGATGCCCAGCAACTGGGACAGCAGGGATGTGGGCAATATCATGCGCAGCATATACGCAGCCATTCTGCGACACCAGATACGTGCCATCGACGCCTCCTTCATTGGATTTCCGGCACTGCGACTTGTTGTCGTCGCCGGAACCCCTTCGTTCCGGTCGACGATGTCCATGTGACAATATGTTTAGCCCCATCCGCGCCGCATGGAAAGCATGCGAGATGCTCTTAGGGCGACGAAAGGCCCGGGCCTCTCGCAGAGGCCCGGGCCTTGTTGCGGGAACGGCCCCGGGCCGCGCTAATTGGCCGTGTCCCCGTTCATCCGCGATTCCGCCTGAAGGACGGCATCGGCCCATTCCAACTGTCCCATGACGGCTATCGACAGCCGATTCGCGCTCTTACGGACACTGACCCAGGTTCCCAGGACATCCCATACGGCGAGGCTTCGGGTATCGGGCTCGAAGTCGCCGCCTTCGGGCGGCGCGGGCCTTTCGCCCACGGACCGGATCGCCTCCTGCAATGATGCCGTCCGGTTCACGTCCACCGCGAGACTGGAGGCCTCCTCCCAATACACCGCCGTGTCCTCCCAATCCGCCCGGGCCTGGGACAGGAGAAGATACGACAGGGAAAGCAGCATGAGATATCCGGCGACGAATCTGAAGACCCATTTGCGGACCCGTCCCCAAACGGGTCGCGGGGGAAAATGCAGGGACATAATCAGTTGTACTTGTATTGAAGACCGTACCAGGTCATGTTGTTATGACCGTTATTATGAGCGTACTGGAGTGACTGCGTCAGCGTGATCTGATGCCGGTTGTTGCTTTTCTGATCGATGACCGGATTGGCCTTGTTGTCCTTCACCACCACTCCGACCACGATCATGGTGTGGTCAATTTCGCCGTTCGAATTCCAATCCACGTACAGCAGGCTGCCTTGCCAAGCGTCCCAGACATCGGCCAGGCTGGTGAAGCTGTTCGTGTAATGCTTCATGTACGTATAGTTCGAATCCGCGTTCATCCATCCTTTGGTCGTCAGGCTCGGCAAGGATGTGGAATAGGTCCACAGCCTCGGGTGCGTCGGCTTCCCGCCTTCATGGACGGCCTGGGATACAAAATTTGCGCAATTCTGGTCGAATACCGGGTATTCGGGATTCATCTCATCGAGTTCGGTCCACTTATCCGCATAGTTGATGGCTTTGATATAGTTCAGACCATCCGAGTTCTCACCGAAATCGGCGCGAGACTCCATCAGCTTTCGTTTTTCCGAATCGAATGAGGACCGTTCTCTATCCAGAGAGGCCGGGACCCTTCCGTCATCCATCGAAGAATCCGTGTCGGCAATCGAAGACTCTTCTTCTGCGGGATCCACGACCTCATCCGTGGTAATCGTGTAACCGGACGAGGAACTGCCGTCGGGGACGACATGGAGGACATGCTCGTCCGTCCAACTGCTATGCATGGAATCGGCCGGCTTGCCGGCAAGATAGATCTTTGTTCCGGAATCGGCCTCCAGATCGGCGGAAAGCGTTACATTCACGTGAAGGTCGTAGCCGTCGTCGGTCTTTTCGACAGCACGAACCTCTGTGGTGACGCCCGCATCAGTCGTCACGAGACCATCATCAAGCTGGTCATCGGCATTAAACGGAAGCGTGGATCGAGATCGTGAATTCCCCGGAGCGTAGTAGCTCTCTTCAAGCGAAGCCGAATACTCATCCAGGACCCGGTCCAAATCGACATCGGGAGCTTCCTGCTGGTTCTGCGCCGCAACGGCCGTCTGAGGGAAAACCAGCACGACGCTCAGAGCCAGCGCAAGCGGTAACAACATCTTGTTTTTCATGCATCCCCTCCCCAATGGAAACGCCTCCATCATACGACGGGCATCACGGGACTCCCCGAGACGGTTCGCTCCGTGGAATCCCGCGTGAACCCGTTCGTTCGGATCCGCGACGGCCGCCGGCAGCCCGGTCCGCGGACGGAAAGCCTGGGGCATCCCATGAGACGGCGCGTCAATCTCTTCGGACTCACGTGCGTGCGTCTGGGACAACTCGTCCTCGGGGCCATGCTCCAAGTGATACTGATCGTGCTTGGCCGCCAATCCTTGGCGCTGTATGTGCTCGCCGGCGTCCTTATGGGATGGGGAGCCTTCGGCGTCTCTTCAGGGGTGATGACAAAACCCGGAACACAGATAAGGAAGACCACCCTTCTTGCGTCCTCGTCACTGTTCGTCGTCATGCTCGCAGTCGCCATGTCATTATGGCGGATGACCACAACCTAGGCGGATCCCTTCGAGACATCGGAACAAATTGGTGAAGGCGCCTACGCCGCCGACCACGGCACGGCCGTCTCAGGACCCGTCGTTGAAGGCCCCGGGACGTGTGTTGAAAAAGGGATTCCGCAAACAGGGCAGCCTTTTGCCGGGTGGACAGCGGCAAAGAATCTCTCTGGCGAGAGCACTTCTTCTCAAGCCTCGTATGCTCGTTTTAGACGAACCTACCTCCAGCCTGGATGGCGTCACTGAGGAATCCATACGTTTGCCACTCGATGGATTGCGCGGGAAAACTACGATCATCCCCAGTACTCACCGTTTCTCATTGACATCTTCGTCAGATTGGATAGTGCTTTTGAAGCAGGGACAAGCGGTCGACCAAGGCACGCCGGAAGATCTTACGCATACTTCCCCATACTATGAATATTTGTCGGCATCTTGGAAATAGAAGCGTTCAACATCAAGCAAACCGCTAAAAGAATGTTGCGGATAAGCCAATGGCATCGTGTCGGGTAAATTCGCGTCGGATGCCGTTCGCGATTGACAGAAAAGCGGAGAACAGCAGGAAAAGGCGCTTCGGCCTTCTCCTTGTCGTCGTAGTAGTCGGCGATCATGCCGCGGAAGGGCCTTGGCGCAGGGGATCTCATCGTCGGTCGTGGCCTGCTCCCCTCTCCTGTCCGAGTGCTTTGCAGACGGTGGTGCGGCCGACGCCCTTGATACGGGCGATCTCGTCGGCGCTCAACCCGCGTTCCCTGTACATGGCCTGCACGTCGCGGATGGCTTTGGCGCCGAGTTTCGACGGTCGGCCGCCGTTGCGTCCGCGCGCCCTGGCTGCCTGGAGTCCGGCCTGGGTGCGTTCGCGGATGAGATCGCGCTCGAACTACGCGATGCCGGCGAAGATGTGGAAGACGAGCTGTCCGCCAGGTGTGGCGGTGTCGACGCCTTCGGCGAGGCTGGTGAACTCGACCTTGAGCTCATGGAAGCGGTTGACCAGGTCGACGAGGTCCTTTACGCTGCGGCCGAGGCGGTCGAGCTTCCAGACGACGACCTCGTCGCCGGGGCGCAGCCGGCCGATCATGCGCTCGAGCTGGGGGCGGTTCGCGGTGGCGCCGGAGGCGTGCTCCTCGTAGACCCGTTCGCATCCGGCCTTCTCCAGGGCGTCGCGCTGCAGGGCGGGGGCCTGGTCGTGCATGCTGCCCCTGGCGTATCCGCTTCTCATATGGCAATCGTACGCGAACCCGTGGCTTATAGGGGGGTTTGCGCACGTTGATTCGCGCACGGGTTTCCGTATGCGGATCCGGGCGGTCACGGTTCGTTATCCATCGGTTGCCGCGGCGTGCGTCGAACGTCCGTTTCACGCACGACTTAACCGCGTTTCGGCATTCCTCCGCGCACATCCCGTTGCTCAATATTTGGTACAATATTCGTTATCGTCTGTTGTTCAATTGCGATGATGTCTGGAGATGATCGAGATGCCTTTGACGGCGAGTTTTTCGGATGTGCGACGTGACTTGTCGGCCATAGCCGACAAGGTCATGGCGGATCATGTGCAGGTCACGGTGTTCAGGAACAACAAGCCCGCCTTCAGGATCGTGCCCGTGGACGCGGTCTCCACCGGCAAGGGGTGGCTCGCCCTGGCCGACGAGGTGGACTCGGAGTATCGCGACGTGTTCGAGGCGTTGGCCCGTGAGTCCCGAGCGGATTGATCCGGCAACGGCGACGGCCGTTCACGACATGCAGATCCGGCGTCACGGCGGTGCGGCGGGGATCCGCGACCGGGACGCGCTCGAGGCGTGCCTTGCGCAGCCGTGGTCCGGGTTCGGGGACGTCGAGTTCTATCCCTCGACGGAGGAGAAGGCCGCGCGGCTCGCCTATGAGGTCGTAACGCAGCACCCGTTCCTTGACGGCAACAAACGCACCGGGCTCGCGTTGATGCTCATCCTGCTGCGCGCAGGCGGGGTGCCGGTCGTCTTCGACCACACGGACCTGCATCGCATGATGCTTGAGGTCGCCGCCGGGCATGCCGGCTACATGGATTTGCTCGCGTTCGTCAGGTCGTCGCGGTCCGCCATGTGAGCTCCCGTTGAATTCCCGTATGGAAAAGGGCCGGCACCCACGGGTGCCGGCCCTGGCTCTTCCTGCATGCGGTCCGGTTCCGTCGCTCAGCGTTCGACGATGCGGCGACGGGCGATCGCGCCGGCCGCGCCGTAGCCCAGCGGGATCTCGATGTTGTCGTCCGCCGTTGCGTTGTAGTCGTCGATCGCGTCCGCGGCCCATGCGTTCCGATGTGGGGTCGCCGCGCACGCCGAAGCTGGAGACCTTGCCGCCGTTGGTCACGACGCCGGAATTTTGGCTGAACCTGCAGACCGATTACGACCTGCTGACGTTCAACCCGGCCACGATCGGCGACATCCGCCCGCTTACGACCGCCTGAACGTCATCGAACGAATGGGAGGTGTCCCAAAGTCGCTTTAGCGTCTATCCGACTTCGATGTCCTCGTTGCAGGCGAGGAGTTCCATGAGGTTGAGATGTTTGATGCCGTCGCGCTGTTCGGGCAGGGGGTCGAGGGTGAGCAGGTATTTTGGCCGGTTGTCGCGGATGGACAGGAGCGGCCGGTACTCGCGTTCCTCGACCTTCGGGTCGGCGATGGTCTGGGACACCTGGATGTACGCATATCCGTCGTCTTTGCGGACGATGAAGTCGCATTCAAGCTTGCCTATCCTGCCGACACTCACCGAGTATCCCTTGCCTCGCAGGTACGTGTACACGATGTTCTCCAGCGCGGGCCCGTAGTTGGTCTGTGTGTTGGTGTTGCGCGCGTAGTGGATGCCGAGGTCGGCGAGGTAGTATTTCTCCCATCCCTGGAGCGATCTGCGGGACTTCAGGTCGAACCGTGGGCACCGATAGATGAGTTTCGCGTTCTCCAGCAGGCTCACATATCGGGCGACGGTGCGGCGGATGATCGGCGAGCCCTGTGTGTGGGTCATGTAGTCGGCGATGTTGGTCAGGTTGGTGGGTGCCGCGTAGTTGTTGATGATGTAGGTCTGCACGCGGTCGAAAGCGTCCCGGTCCTTGACGCGCTGGCGGGCGTATACGTCCTTGTCGAATATCTGGCGGACGACGTTCTCGACGTAGGTGCGTTTCGCGTCGTCGGTTTCGTATTCGACGGTCTTGGGGAAACCTCCGTAGGTGAGGTATCGGCGGAATGCACGCATACCGCCGTCGTTTTCGCCAGTCATGCGCAGATATTCAGCGTATGAGAGGGTGAACACCTCGGTCTCCACGTACCGACCGGTGAGTTTGGTGGCGAGCTCCCCCGACAGCAGGTAGGAGTTGCTGCCGGTGAGGAAGACGGAGAACCGCCCCGTCTCCCGGTAGGCGTTGACGAGTCGTTCGAACCCGTCAACGTTCTGTATCTCGTCGAGGAACAGGTATTTGGTCGAGGATCCGCCGGAGACCCGCCGTTGGACGAGTTCGTCGAGTTCCTGCGGCGTGCTGATGTCCTGCAGACCGTATTGGTCGAGGTTGAGGTAGATGATGTCGGATTCGGGGATTCCCTGTTCCTTGAGTTCCTGCGCGATGGTCTGCAGCAGGCAGGATTTCCCGCAGCGGCGGATGCCGGTGACGATCTTGATGAGCCCGCAGTCATGGTAGAAAGGGCGGATCTTCCTGAGGTACTGCTCTCGTTTATACAGCACGGTTGCTCCCTTCCCGGCACCTTATTGATACACTTTCGTTGTTCTTATCAAAAGTGTATCAATAACTTGTCCTTTGGAGGAAGGCATGGCCCCGGCCGCGCGTGACCCCCAAGGAGCGTTCGCCGGCAACGCGGACCGCCCCATCGCCCGCCCGCATGGCCATCCGCTTCGGATTATTACGGCCATCCGCGGCGACCGGCCGCTCCGCATCGACACGTCGCGCCCGTGGGGGCTAGACAATATGCGCGTCCCGGCGCGTTGATTCCGGTTCGCTCCGGTATGCGAATGGGCCGACGCCTTGGTTGGACGCCGGCCCCGGTTCTCCTCACACGCCGTTCGGTGACGGCAGGTCCGTTTCGTCGCTCAGCGTTCGGCAAGGCGGCGGCGGGCGATCGTGCTGCCCGCGCCGGCGAGGGCGAGCACGCCCATGCTGACGGCGATCAGGATGGTGTCCACGCCGGTGCTGGCCAGTCCGCCGGTGGCCTTGGCGATCTCCCGGTCGGGGTGTCGGTGACCTTCCAGGCCAGGACGCCGCCGAGCTTGCTGTTGGACACGCTGGTGGTGATGGTCTGGGTCACGGTCGAGCCGACCGTGTGGCTGCCGTCGTTCTTCGTGGAGTCCACGTCGAATTCGCCCAGACCGGCCCGGCGACGTGCCGTTGCCGGACTGGCGCGAGGACCTCGCCATTTCGGCGGGCTCTCGCTCCGTGACGCCGCCAACGTGGCGGTCAGCCCAGGATTCGCGGATCCGGGCGACGGACGCAAGCGGATCGACCTCCGTCATGCGCAATCGTCACGCACGTCTCCTCAATCGCCGCCTTTCCGGCGAGAGTTTTTTGGGGGGCAGCCGCCGATGATAGCGGATCCGTGAGCCGCCGACGCCTCCCACGGAACCGGCATGGGCGCAACCGCATCAGCCGCAAAACACACCGACCCGAGACGGCGGATCGTCGCGAACCCCTTCCCGCAACACCACCGTCCGACGTTACTAACGCAATACGATTGCATGCGGCCGTGAAGACCAGGGACAGGGAGCTCAGCGACTCCCTCCACGGCGGGCGATACCCCGGAAACCATCCGACAGAGTGCAAACGCGCCCTCATGCGAAAACTTCAGATGCTCAAAGCCGCCCGAGGGCTCAACGACCTGAAAACACCGCCGGCCAATCGGCTTGAACCGCTTAAAGGCGACCTGAAAGACCGCTACAGCATACGGGTCAGCCGGCAATGGCGGCCCATCCTCCAACGGGACGCCACGACGAAGGAGACGGTCGATGCGCACTTCGACGACCACCGCCAATGACCACTACTACAGCACGCCGGGGGCGATCCTCGACGAGGAGTTCCTCCGGCCGTTGGGCATCAGCCGCTACCGTCCGGCGAAAACCATCAACGCGAGCGAAACGGCGATCGGCGAAATCGTCAACGGGAAACGACGCATCACCACGGCCATGGCCTGGCGACTCAGCAAAGCGTTGAACACGACGCCGGAATTCTGGGTGAACCTGCAGACCGATTACGACCTGCAGACGTTCGACCCGGCCACGATCGGTGATATCCGTCCGCTTGTGACCGTCTGAACGTCATCGAACAACAGGAGGGCGAGCGGATGGCGAGTCCGTTCGCCCTCCCATTCGTTCAGGCCACGATCATTTGCGGCCGGTCAATGGTCGGCATGAAACCAGCGGCTCAGGCGCAGCGGCTCCGCCGGCGGGTGTAGGCCAGGGCGGCGCCCGCCAGGAGCAGGCCGAGGCCGGTCAGCGCCGCGAACGCGACCGACGTGCCGGTCGAGGCCAGCGGTTTGGCGCGTGTGGCGTTCCAGTCGTCCGTCGCGGATTCCACCACGGTGTCCGTGCACAGGGTCCGCCCGTCGACGGTCACGGGACCGGTTGCGTCCTCATCCGGTTCGTCGCCGGCAGGCTTGTCTCCTTCCTCCGGCCGTTCCTGATCGGGATGCCCATCATCTCCGGGCTCGTCCGCGTTGGGATCGTCCCCCTCGTCCGCGCCATCGAACGGGTCCTCGTCGACGACGGGGCATTGGACGAGCGGGACGCCGGTCACTTGGGCGCGGTCGGTGTGGTTCTCCGTCGTGAAGCCCTTGAGGGTGCCCTTCACGTCGACCTTGTCGCCGGGCTTGAGGACCAGCGTGTCCCAGTCGTCCGGGTACACGAGGTCCACGACCGTGCCGTCGCCGACGATGGTCTCGTCGGTGAGCTTCAGGTCCTTGGCCCGGAACCATGCGCCGTCGCCGGTGTCGGGATCGGTCTTCGACGTGTTGGTGATGGTGAACACGATCGTGTCCCCGTCCTTCGCGCCCTGCAGCGCGTCCTCCGGCTCGTCGCGGTCGCCGTCCGGCCAGCCGCTGGCCTCGTCCCATTTCTCGATCGAAAGAGACGGGGTCATGTCCGGGGTCTTGGTCCACACGACGTTGGATTCCAGCGTCTTGCCGTTGTAGCGTTCGGTGAACCGGTTCTCCTGCCGGTCGGTGACCATGGCGCGCTTGACCTGGATGTATGCGCGCCATCCCTGCTCATGCGAGGTGTCCGCGGACACCAGGGACCGGTAGAGCTCGGTGGATTCGATCACGACCTCGCCGGTCGCCGGATCCAGCCCGGCGGCGAACAGGTCGCCGCCCAGTCCCGTCGGGTCGAAGCCGCTGCCCGCGATCCGTTCGCCTTTCGCGGCCAGGACCTGTCCGTCCTTGTACAGGTCGCGGGCCGTGTATACGGCCCACTGGCCGGTGAGCACGTCGGTCTGCGGGTTCAGCTGGTCGTCGATGCCCCATTCGGTGACCTCGGGGTAGGCGCGGTCCGGCGGGATGATCGACGAATCCAGCTGGTAGAGGAACGCGTTGTCCAGATAGATCGACCGGCCGTCGGCGCTGTCGCCGCCGACCTCGATCACGACGTCCTTGGCGGGGTTGATCGGCTTGAGCGGGTTGGACACCTCGTTGGTCTCCCTGCTCTGGTCGTTCTCGATCTGCGTGGCGGTGTTCCTGACCACGTAGCCGTCCTCGACCTTGATGACCGTGTACGGCAGGATCACCTGATACGACCGGCCGAGCAGCGTCTGGTCGATCGCCGGGTCCTTCAGCGGGTCGTAGCCGTCCCATTCGCTGTACTCCTTCAGGTTCCCCGGCTGCGGGTCGCCGGGGACGGTCTCGCCGGTCGCGGGGATCTCCGTGTCCACGGTCCTGGCGAACGCATAGGCCACGCCGTCGCGGATCTCGACGTTGAACCGGTCGGTCACGTCACGGCCCGTCGAGTCGAGCACTTCGACGTCCTTCGCCAGGATCTCCAGATGCCCGTCGTCGAAGTCGTCGACGATGCCCGCGCGCCACACCCGGTACGCCTGGCCGGTCTGCGTCAGGTCCAGGCTGACGACGTAGTTGCCGGTGTCGCCCAGCAGGAGGGTCTTCCCGTCGATCGACACGGTCGGATCGCCCTGCGTCTCGCTCTGGTTGTCCTCCTTGGAGGGGTCGAACTCCGGTGGCGTGTTGAACACCTCGTTGCTCGGGGTGAGGGAGTTGTTCAGGGTGAGTACCCAGTCGTTGTCGACCTTGTGGTCGGTGGGCGCGTCCTTCGCGACGGTGCCCTCGAAGCGGATCTGGATGCGCGGGTTCCCGCCCGCGCGCCATTGGCCGATGAGCTCCTGGTCGGTGACCGTCAGGCGGAACAGATGCCCGTCCGCATCCCAGGCGGTCTCGTATTCGGTCTTCGAGACGGGTTTGCCGTCCGTCAGGTCCATCATCTCGACCGTCTGCTTGTCGGGTTCCAGCCACTGGTCGTACCGGTCGGTGAACACGACCTTCCCGATCGTGTACGCGAGGTCCTGCGGCAGGTTCGGGGTGGTCAGGAGCTGGTATTCGACCTTCTGGCCCGGATACACGACCTTGCCCTGCACGCTTTCCTGCTCGCCGCCCTGCGACGCCTCGGATATGACGTCCTTCTCCACCGGCGGGATGTACCCGCAGATGTACGGCTCGTTCGTCTCGATCGTGTGGTCGTTGACCGTCTGCGAACCGCTGTTGGTCAGCGTCGCGTCCGTCGGGTCCTTCGACGCCGCCGAATCGGCGCAGAACGTCAGTTCGTCGCCCGGCTGCCTGCCGAAGTCCTCGCGGACCTGGCCGGCTCCGCCGCCGTCGGCGTAGTCGACGACGCCGGGAAGCAGCAGCGTGTACTGCATCGGCTTCGCCATGCCCTGCATCCTTTCCAGGTATTCGGGTTTCGCCGAGGCGGTCACCTTCGTGCCCTCGACCTTGATGTCGAAGTGCTCGGTCACGTCCTCGCCCTTGTTGGCGATGTCCGGGACGCTCGACTCGCGGTCCGAGGACGCCTCGGCCACGTACACCTTCACCAGGCCGGCCTTGTCCGGCCCGTCCCAGATGTAGTCGGCCTTCGTCCAGTCGTCCGTGATCTCGAACCTGAACGGCACGTCGATCGCGTCCGCGGTCCATGTCGCGTTCACCACGCTGGCGACCTTGTCCCCGTCCAGGAACTTCTGGGTGTCGCCGCCGGTCGCGTTGGTCCGGTCGGGGTCGATCACCGCCTCCCATTTGCCGGTCTCGGCGTTCATCTTCACCCAGCTCTTGTCCGGGTTCGGACGCCATGTCGGGAACTCGTGCTCATCGGTCGACGCGTCGGGTTCGTGGTTCCACTCGACGGTCGCCCGGTCCGTGACCTTCTGCCAGTCGGACGGCTTGCGGACCTTGACCTGGAAGCTCAGCTCGTACTCGTGGTCCAGGGGCAGCTCGCCCTGCTCCTTGGAGTGCGTCGCGGTCACGGTGTTCGCCGTCTTGTCCCATTCGATCGTGAAGGTGCCGGACACGTCCCTGCCGTCGTCGGTCCTGTCGACCAGTCTGATGTCGTCGATCTCGTAGTCCACGCCGTTCGGTTCGATCCGGTCGGTGATGGTCATCTCCCAGCCGCCGCGGCCGGTGCCGGTCGTGATCGTGGTCCGGTTGTCCATCGAATCCGCGCTCACGCCCTCCTCGATCGTCTTCTCCGGAGCGGGCGGCGGGACCTCGCTGATGCGGAACGTCTCCGCGGGGTCGCGGTCGGGGGTGTCCATCCCCTCCTCCATGTCCTCCTGCTGTTCGATCGACACGTCCACCCAGTAGGTGCCGGCCTGCCAGTGCGTCATCCCGAAATCCGACGGGCTGAAGTCCGGGGTCGTGGTGTCCCCGTCCGTGCTCACCTTCATCCGGATCGTCGCCGACGCCGGAGCGACGTAGTCGTTGCCGTCGTAGTGGGCGGTCACGGTCGCGTCGACCTCGACGCCCGGCCCGCCGCTCAGATGGATCACGTCCCGGAACGGGTCGACGCTCCCGTCACGCAGGTCGGACGGCGCTTGGATCGTGGTCGACCCGGTCAGCGTGTATCCCTTCGCGCCGACCGTTTCGGACGGCTCGTTGTCCGGGGTGTCGACGGCCGCCGACATCTCGCCCTGCTTCGGCACCTGCACGTCGAACCAGTAATTGCCCTTGTGCCAGTATTCGAACCCGAAATCGGACGGCGTGAACTCGGGGGACGTGGTGTCCCCGTTCGATGTGATCGTCACCTGCTTCGCCGCCTGCCGCGCGTCCTGGTCCTCGTTCCCGTCGAAATGCAGGGTCACCGTCGCCTGGAGGCTCTCCTTCGTGCCGTCGGACGCTTCCGCGTGGATCACGTCCTTCAACGGCGTCGTCGACCCGGCCGTGAACCCGTCCGGGGCCTGCGCCGTCGTCGTGATCGTCAGGTCATATGCGGGATCGGCCGGCTCGTACTGATTGAGCGCGATCACGACGATCGTGCCGGTGGACTGGCCGTTCGCGTAGTCGGGCGCCCACTGGTCGGCGAGGGAGTCCACGCTCGTGCCCGGCTGGTCCGCAAAAATATCGCTGGTGTGATATTCCTTACCGTTATTGCGATAAGGACCATTCTGTGCGACGATCTGGTTCCATGCGTCCATCCAGATGCCGTGGTCCGCGCCCGCCTCATAGCCGAACTGGTTGCCTTTCGAGCTTTGCGCGCCGACGGCGCCCACGGCCACCACACGGCATTGCGCCTGACCCGCCTGGTCCGGATGGGCTTCGTCGAATCGTGCCGAGCAGTTCGCGTTCGCTTCCGCCGTCGCCTCGGCGATCCAGTCGTCGGCATGGCCCTCGAGGCGGGGCCAGTCCATCTCGAGTGCTTTACGGGTGCTGGCGGGATCGGACGCGGGACCGAAACCGCCGTCGTTGTTGTCCTGGTATCGCCAGGTCAGATACATGTCGGCGGTGCCGGCCGGGACGCCGCCCCCGGCGTTACCTCCCCCACCGCCGTACAGTTCGATATCGTTCGCATAAGCCGTCGCCCCTCCTGCAACCAGGCTGGCCATGACAGCAGCCGCGACGATTTTACATATATGCTTGCAGCTCATATCCCTGGGCCTTCCAATGATTCATTCCCCTCCTCATGCCAAGAGGACGAGGACGCCTGTCTGCCTCGACAGGCCAACCGGCCCCATGTCCCATGAGAAGCAGCCACCGGATGTGACCATCTCCATTAGAACCCCGTTCCCGCCATGCCGGTTTGGACAAAGCGGCATCCCGTATCACGCTACGCTGCGCCGCCTCACAATCGTCATCAAGGCGACCGGTTCCGCCGTCTCGCCGACGACCATGCCCATCTGGCGGAATGCTCCAGGACTGTCCGCTGTGAAAAATGGACTCTTCCCCGTTTACCGTTGCATATGAAATTTCATCGGCGACCGATGCTCCGACATCCCATCGGGGTCAACGATATAAACGGCATCACAGATATCTATTGTTCTATAATGCGCTGCCGCAGATCGTTACGGTTTTGATTCCGGCCACTTCCTCCAGCATGAATTTCCTTCGGGTCACGGCGATCCCCTTGAAAGGATTGTGCCTTCACGAGGGTTTCGGGACGCCGGCCGTCCGTCAAATCCCATAAAGGCCGAACACGGCTTCAAAGCTTCGCCGATTCGAAAGCCCGCCGATCCGACAAGGCCGGCATGATGATTGCGACGGCGGGTTATTGCCCAAGACGAGTGATGCACCAGTCAAAAAGCACACCAGTCAAAAAGCCGGAAATCAGCCGGGATCGGTCTTGAGAATTACGTATCCATGAATATCGGCTTGGAGGTTTTCATCATATGGAAGAGCGAGAAAGAATCATCCGTCTATGGTTCGGCATGTGGATCAATCAACAGGATTCAGGAATAGATGATATCTTCGCGGACGATGTCGTCTATACCGAAAGCTGGGGGCCTGAATACGAAAACAAGGAACTGGTGAAGCGCTGGTTCAATGAATGGAACACCCGCGGGAAAGTTCTTATATGGGAAATCAAGCAATTTTTCCATAAAGATGACCAGACCGTTGTGGAGTGATACTGCATGAGATGAGTGTCTTGCTGGTGTGATCGCTGCAAGCGAATTGGCCATGCTCACGATCGGCGGCCGCCTGATTGTCATCCGCCGACGCGTCGCAGGCTTCCACGCCGCATACGTCGGAAAGACGGCCGGTAACAGCCGCGCCTGACCGGCGTGAAGCGTCCGTCCGACCGGCCTGTCGGACGGACGGACAAAGCACGCCCCATCAACGGGGCGGGCCTTTTATTCCTCTTCGAGGAACACTTCGGCGTCCGGGGTGGTGTGTTCCTCGATCAGTGCGGCGAATCGTTCGTCGCCGATTAGCCGGAGGTGTTCGATCTCCTCGCGCATGGTGCGTGGGGGCCGTATCTTCGACGCGACAAGCGCATGCATGACCGTCATGGCCTCCTCCGGATCGATAGCGAACAGCTCGCACAGCAGATCGTCCGGGGAGACGGCGCGCAACCCGTACGGAGCGAGGACGGGTTCCGGGAAGTGCTTGAGGTTCCATGTGGCGATCACATCGGCCCGTCCAGTCACGGCGGCGGCAAGGACGTGCCGGTCGTCGGGATCCGCGAGCCGAATCGAGTTCTCCAGCGCTTCCCATCCGCGGACCCTGGCGTCCGGGGAGGCCGCGTCGACCAGACGCAGGTAGCGGTCCACGCCAGAGGCAGCGAAACGTCCCCATACCTTGGGCAGGTGCTCGTGTACCTCCGCCAGAATAGGTCGGACCACAGGGGCTCGAAGAATTCGGAGTCGGCGAACGAAAGCAGCAGGTCGACGGTCCACGTCTGAAAGAACACGTTCGCGTCGAGTAGCGCGCGCATCATCTGCGCGTCCCCGCGGCGGCGGAATCGTCGTAAGCGCCCATGTCATAGGCGATGTCCCGGGCCTGTTCGAGCAAGTCGTGGCGGCGGTCGCGCCGCGTCTTGTAGGCAAGCACGTCGCGCATCTCCATCATGCGGTGTCCGGTCCCGCCGTTGCGGTAGCAGGGGATGCGACCGGCGTCCAGCAGGCGGGCCACCGTTTTGGCACTGATCCCGAGGATCCTGGCGGCCTCGCCGGTGCCGATAGGGCGCGCGTCCGGGGACAGCGCGTCGGCAGCGAGCATAGCCGCGTTGAACTCCTCCTCGGTCAGCTCGTAGGTCCTTCCGTACCCCTGGAGCGCGAACCGAGCCCCGGCCGGCGCGGGCGTATCAATCAATGACAGCGTCATCGTTCGTCCTCCTTGCGTATTCAGATACCCACCATCATGCGGCAAACGGACAAAACGGACAAGATGGTCCGTTTGCGCGTCCGTCCACAACACGGCGAGTCCATCGGATGATGATAAGGCTGGTTGTTTTCCGATCATTGGAGGTTGGCATGGATCATGTCGAGCAGTTGTACGGTTTCATGGGGGGCCGAGGCACCGAGCGCGGCGGCCCGGCGAAGGCCAGGCGAGGTTCCATCTAATCGCTACGAGGTTGGACGACGGCGCGGATACAGCCGCGCCCAATCAGGGCGGGCTGCGGGTGGGCGCGCCGTACGCGTCCTGGACTGTCGTTAAAGCAGCGTCACGCTTTCGTCATATCAAATGCGCCGCCCAGGACTCGCGACCAACAATCACCCACGATGGTGACCCAAACTATCGAACCATTACTATGCATGAAAAGCGCGTTCAATAATTCCATCGCTATTCGCTCTCTCGAGACCATGGAAGGAGTCATATAGCGCCCATCAACATCGCGAAGCCGACAACCACCGAACATTTAGGATGGTCATGAACAATCGCCCTTTTTCAACACCGCATCAACAAAAACGACAGGAATCCCAGGAAAGCCGCGACGCCGCCAAAATGCAAGGCAGCCAAGGACAGATCATGCAATGAACTATTTTCCCTCACCGCCAGCAAATTCCGCCCTGCGACCGCGATTGAATCAGCTAGCCCAAAGACTTCGACGATTCATTGTCCTTGCGACGCGAGATTCGTTTGCGCTCACGCCAATACCGCCGTTCCATGGCAGACAGAAGTCCGGGCCATTCGGCATGCTCATCGAGCCATGCGCTTACACGCCACTCCGGCACATGATGCAGACGAACGGTCGGCTGACCGGGCTGCAGATCATCGTTGATCAATGCAGCGAGCATGACGCGACGACGGTAATCCAGACCTCCGATGATGCTGTCGTCCTTCCAACCGCGAGTCAATGCGACAGCAAGACAGCGGGACCGAAACGGGCACCGCCCGCATAGCATACGTGCACGTTCACGCATCTCATTATCCACTTCGTCGTGGTCGCCGATTGAAACGGTCCCCCACATGCGATCGGCCAGATCTGGGTTTTCAAAAGCGATCTGTACGCATATCCCCACACCTTTCATATCGTCTCCCGACTCGAACGAATCCGCCGTTCCAAATCGAAAATCCATACGTTGTCGTTGGAGCAGCCTTGATTGTTCATGCCGTCCGCCACTTCGGGCCCCCAGAGCAGACGCCGTTTGAGGTCCGGCTCCGCAGCCTTCAAAATCAAACTCGATTCCAACAGGCGCCGTACATGAGGACAATCCGGCGAATGCCGATGCTTTCCGACATGGATTGCCTCTGAGTTCCGTTGCCTTCGTTCGATCTGATTTCCCCCGAGGTCAGGGCACACGCCGATGCGCATGTCGTCTGACAGCTCGTCCCAGCAAACGGCCAGTCGACGCATCGAACGGATTCTTTTCGCCCACCAGACGCTCCCGACCGCAAACCGTACCGCCTCACGAATGCTTGACTCCGGAGATTGGTCTCCCTGCGCGGACAGACGACGCATCAGGTTTGACAACGCGCGCCTATCACGTTTCGTCGCCGCAGGCGTCGTCAATCCTTTCGAGGAGCGGACGCCCGCCAAGAAACGGATGCACGCATCGACGTCTGAGATACCCTCTCCCCCACGGTCAAGGATTCCCGTATCGCATGCCACCCCCGTCCTCCGCCCTGAAGCACCGTCCGTCTTTTCCACTGCTGGCGTCTCCCCGTCTTCGGGGAGATGCCCCGTAGGGGCAGAGGGGATATTACGTACCAGGGACGTACTGTAGTTCATCTGCTGAGCCGGGGGGTAGTTCATAGCCGTGACCCCCGGCCTGCTGCCGGATGGTCCTTCACAGCTGACCACGTCCGTTTGCCCGCCCGTCTCGCCCTTCATAGCCGGGCGATTGTCCGGCCATGAATCGACACCGGCGGATCTGACGATTCTTTTCGAACAATCCACACGGTTTTCCAGGCACAGATCCCATACAACCGGTCGGTGCCCATCACTGAAGTGGGAAACCCGACTCTGATCTCCGCGACGTATTAGGCCGTTTGACTCAAGCCATGCCAAATGTCTTTTGACCGTGCTCACGCTGCAGCGGCACCATTCAGCCAGACGTCGTTGTGTCGGATGCGCGTCGCGACCGTATTCATCGGCAACGTTCGCCAAGCACATCAGCAGCCGTTCCGCTCCGTTATGACGCGCGTCCACCGGAGCGAAACGCAGCGCCCAGTCCATCGCTTTCACGCTCATGACTCACACCCCCGGTCCGCGCCGCATTGCGTCGCCGCGGACTTCGACGAGGGATGGAACGCCATGGACCGACAACGTGCCTTCCCGACTCTCCACAAATCGATACGCCACGTCATACGACGTCCGGGAAACGTATGGAAATATCGAAACGAGGATGTTTTGATGAAATCATTCATTGTGATATAACTCCAAATTCAAATCACGGTCTTCGCAAGGAGCATCGCCAAGCATCGTCTTTCAAGGACATCAGCTGCGTGCGCCGTCCAGCCCCGACCACGAGACGGAGCCGCATGCTCCATGCAGGTCGCTTTCGCCGCCCATGAATCTCCGGAGACTCCGCTGCGCCGAAACGACATGGAGCCGATCGGCCTGTATTCACATAGGAAGGAAGACGAGCGCCTTTCAAAAAACAAATGCATGAAAGATTGCGACGACATCAGTGTCGATTCCGCGGGCCCGGCAAACGAATCCCTAGGATGTAACCGACCAAGTACAAGAAGAATGTGGAATCACCCTCACGCCGACGGCGTTCAAAACCGTCGCCGCACCGGCACATCAGGATGACCGCCGGACATACCGATCCTGAGGGATTCCAGGTGAAAAGGAGAAACCGTCGACATCCCGCGCCGCACAGATTCCGCTTTTCTCGCAAAACGGGTCCACGTATGGGCACAGAACCCTACACTCCGTACGTTCCACGCCACACACGCAGATGGTGAACGCGTTTACACCCAAAGGCGGCGGCGACCGAGTGCCCGTACCGCGTCGAAAAACACGTGGGCCGTCGGCCCTTTCTTGCGTCGTATGGGAAAACGTAACCGACTCTTTCATATAAAACCCCCATTGGTTGCAAGTGAATTTTCTTAGTCGAGTATATGGCAGAGAACACGAAAAAACAATCGCAAGTGACTAATCGGCATGTTGCAAGTGAATTCTATATATCATGGGAACATGCCGCAAAGAAGCTACCCATGGAGCGCCGCCGACTATGCGGCGGCAGACGTCATCGCCGAAATGCTGGATCGCACAGGAACCAAACCTCGCGATCTCGAAAAGAAGACAGGCGGACAGATTAAATACAACCGCATCCGCGACATTACGAACGCGCAGAAGGCCCCGGCGCGCATCAGCGAACTGCTGCTTATCTGCGAGGCCACAAACACCTCATGCGTACGGGCGTTCTGCGACATCATCGTCCGGACGCAATGGACACAGGAACACCGAACGGACGCGAAACTCAAATCGACCAAGGAAGGACACCACCCCACAGACCAGGAACTTTCGTCCCCTCCGCATCCACACGACGTCCTCGCGCAGATGCTCAAAATCAGTTCGGACCACCCGGACGAATACCAAATCACGATCATGCGCACGGAAGACCTGTCCGCCCTGCCGGAAAACCAACCGGGACTAACCGACGAGCAGCGGCTTTCCCTCATTCGAGAAAGACTTAAGACGATGGACCCCACGGACGCGACAACGACGCTGACCGACGACCAACTCGCTCAAGTCGTGCTGGCAAAACTCGCCAACGGCGACATGTCGCTTGTCGCGAATCGAGATCCCAATAAGTACGAAGAGATCGAAGGTGGCGATGGACGTTGAGGACTTTTTATCCGCACTAGATTCACAGCGAGGGAGAAACACCTCGACGTCTGGCAAGGACGACGGCCGCCGACTCCCCATCATCTGCGGTATGACCTACGAACAGATGTGCGCAGCCATCTCCGAACAAACACGGCTACGCATCATCAGCACCAACCTGCCGGACACCGCATGCGGGGTCTATGACGACAATCTGCAGGCTGTCGTCATAGACCCACGCATGACCGACGTACAAAAGAAATGCACGCTCGTACACGAACTGTTCCATTGGATGCACGGCGACAACGACTGCGCCGGAATCAACGGAGAACGCGCGGAACTGCGAACTCGCCGCGAGACGGCACAATTCCTCATCGACGTCAACGCCTATGCGACCGCGGAATTCGAATACGACGGGGAGACGTACCTAATGGCATGTGAATTGGACGTAACACTGGATGTACTGGAAGATTATCGTCAGCTGCTAGAGCATGAACGCCCCATCCAACGCCGCTCATCCCTCGAATGAAAACAGACGCCGCATATGCTCAAAACTTAGCGGCAATCTCCGCGAGACACCGCATGCGACCCCACGACCGAAACGTCACCGCAGCAAGCAACCCACTTCATATTCCACGGCGCACGAAGACGCACACGACGCCCCATCGAACTCACCAAGACCAACGCGCCCCACCGGTACGCCACGAAAGGCCCTGCCAGACATTCAGAACCACAAGGACTCCGCTCCACCATCCCAACAACAGCACCCCACACCAACGACAACAAAAATCATTCTTCATCCCACGTTGAAAACTTGTTTACAACCTACATTTACAAGATGTTTTCATCGCAATCATTAAAGATACTTACAACCATCACACACACCCTTTTCTCATCTAACAAACTCACGTTGAAAAAATGAAATGCACGACACCTGACAAAGGGGTGTCATCGCATCAGCTAATAATCGCACCATGCAGGCCGCCCCTGTGCGGCAGATGAAAAATGCTTCACCTTGACAGTTGACGGGGAAGAAGATTTTGTACGCATTTTTCAACTCGCGTTGAAAACATTTCCACTTTAAGCGTTGACAAACAGCAGGGTGACTTGTGGGGGAATAGGGTGCCGGCCCTCGCCGATACGCTGACTATCCTGATATAGGCCGCTTCGTAAGTAGAGTAGGGAAGTTATTCCACACCAAAGATGAGCACCGTTTTTCAACGTACGATGGCGGCATGGTTTAAACGTAGATTTCCGCATCCCAAAAATCATCCGGCAAATCACATCACATTCGCCGCCCGCACCGCGAACGAGGCATCGGTCCATGGCAAGCTCTTGGAACCCGAAAGGGCAAGGACTTAAGATGACGGGGGTCGGACTAGCTAACATTAAAATGCGATGACGCCCTTTTCTCATCGTACGTTGAAAACTGTATTATTATGCGCAGTTCCGAGCATCAATCTGATAGGACAGATATTCTTCTGGCATAAGGTTTTAAACTACCGTTTCACACCGTTTTTCAACTCACGTTGAAAAACGGTGTGAAACGTCCTTCTGAAAACCGGGAAACATTTCTTGGTTCCTATCACGATAACCATGGCAGACGTTGCAGGTCACTTTGCCAAAAAGGAAACCGAAATCGGAGATGCGACTTGAATGTTTCAAAACAGATAGCGAAATCTCAGAAAATCGGCAGGAGGACGAAACCCCAATAATCTACGGCGCCGCCATTGATCGAAGACGTGAACGCAAATCTCATGCCGTTCAAGAAATAACTTGACGCGATATCAATTACTGATAGTGGGGTTTCATCCCCCTTTGGGGAACAAATACAGTATGAACGGAACCATTCGAAAGGCGCTGCCATCTGCATTCGCACCGTCAGAAAATCGCAACCATGTCAAACTTCATGAAATTTGCCCATCTCAGCAAAGGAAGCGTAAACGGCATGAGAACAGGAGGGGGATGAAACCCCATGTTTACGTTTTACGGTAGACGGTGGAACGGAATTTTGTGGGAGACATGTGAGGTGTTGGCATAATGGGGTTTCATCCCCTTTCTTATTGCTTCCATGTTGACGCGTAAATCAAAGACAATATGTTGGTTGCATGAATTTGAGATGTGGTGGGCTATCGGACAGATGATAGAAGGTAGACGGAGGAAAACATTTATGCGATATCGTCTTGTGACTGGTCAAAGAACGTACTGCTATAAAAAAGTATAAAACTATAACACTATAAGCGACTCTGTTTTGCCTACTCGCTACAGACTTTTTGTCACATTGAGGGGGATGAAACCCCATGTCGAAGGGGATGAAACCCCATATTTAAGGGGATGAAACCCCATGTCGAGGGGGATGAAACCCCATGTCGGAGCAGTACCGTGATACCGATAGGGGATGAAACCCCCACAAGCAAGGGGATGAAACCCCAATACAGCTGAAACGACGTAACGAAACCGTCAGTCTTCCAGTTCACGTTTCGCCCGTGACGTCACTGCGGTAGGCGACGGATGCAGCACAATACCCTGTCCACGAGAAGGAACCGATACATTCACCTGCGGATATACTTTCCGGACCTTCTGAAGAGCCCGCCGGAAAATCTTCCGGAAATCCTTCATGTTACTAATGCCATCGCCAAACCGTTCATACAGCCAATCCCAACTCACCGGAAGATCGTGCCGCAGAGATTTCATGCTGCCTGTCAGCCACACGTATATGTCGTAGGGAAGCACGCTACGTCCCTCCAACAGGATTCTGCTCGCCCTCGTATCAAACGGAGCCGACTCATGTCCAAGACGCTTGTACACCTCCTCGGTCAACACGAACGTGGCACCGGAAAAGTCGGAATTACGCTCATCATCGACAAGCCGAGTCGCCTCGACAATAGGCATGTACGCAGTATCGCTTACGCGTTTCCCCGCGAACCCGGTCGTTCGGTTAATGGAGATACGGCAGGACAGCAGCAAACGCAGCTGTTCCTGCAACGCCTGTGTGGTACGTCCACCGTGCGATATTCCCATGTCCTCGCACAACTGGTAGATGCTCGGAATCGTGATGGTACGTGTCTCCGGATCAACAAACTGAGTGCGGTGGGACCCTGCGGCCCGAATTTGTTTCGCCATCCACGCCATCAGCAGGCGAGGATACTTGCCAAACGGAAACTTACGGACTCGGGCCTGCCGGTCGATGCCCGCCTCAAGGATGTATTCAAGCTGACCGTTGCTTTTGGACACGAAGTCGGTTCCGGGATCCGGCTGCGTCGACGGGAACAACGTCGAGGTCAGGATGGAATGCCCATACCATATCTCCGCGCTGTTGGGTTCCCGGCTTTCGATGTCGAATAAGGTGGCGACTTTATGCAGATCAATATCGCTGCCCACTACATCCGCGTCGAGTAACGGCTGATCCGCATCGCTTCCTTTTGCGGGCATAGGTCCTTGCCTCTCTTCGTCATTCTGGAACCATGAATGAATTCTCAGCATAGCATCCGGCCTCCGGGAAGGTCGCAAATGCTGTTTTGGCGGAGACATTTGTTTCGATGAGCGAATCGAGCCGGGGCACAGAGATGACCCCAGGCCGTGCAATCGGGTGTGTCCGCCTGCATGAGATACGGTATCGAAATAGCCGGCAGCGGAGGATGTATCGGGAATTGGGCCAGCCTCCGCCGAAAAGACTTGGTCGGGGACAGGACCAAATGTGGAATCATGGCCGCGTCTCGGCGGAATCACGCAGGTCAGGGGACGGATACCATTGAATCAACCATCCGTCACCATGACCCGGCATCACATGGGAAAGAGAAGGAAGGATGCGTCGTCGATGTTCAGGCCCGTCTGCTGTCCGAGCATGAACGGCACACAAGCGTCCGACCAAGGTGATTCCCTCTAAAACGTTACGGATTGATGACTCCGACATAGAGAGTTTTCACGATCAATCCAGGCAACGGCATCATCGTGACACAATGAGTAGCGGAATCGAAAACCACCGATGATACCGGTATATCCGGCACATCGTCCCCCACCCCCAATCGATGGACATGGCCAGAGGCCGCCTGCGCAACATGTCGGGATTGTGACAAATCGGACCAGAAGCCGGTCAATACCAACAGTCCTCCAGTATGCCGTGAAAGTCATCCAAGAACGGCGAGCCCGGGACGAGCGTGTATGCTCATGTCGGTTGGTTTTCGTCGGGTTCGGGTCGGCTGTTCCACCATGTGAGCGCGATGGTCTCGATGAGCATGACGGGCAGGGGGATGAGCCACCACCAGCCGGTGGTGCCGAATCCGGTGGACGGTGCGACGATCCATGGGTGGGAGCCGAGCCAGCCGAGCAGCAGCGCGCCCGCGCTTCCGGCCGACATGGTCACGGCCAGCGGCGTGAACAGGCGCATGAGGCGTTTCCGGCCGGCGCCGAACTCCTGGAGCGTGCGGCGCAGCCGGGTTTGTGAGTGGCGGACGGACACGGCTAGGGCGGCGAACACCAGGCCGCTGATGATGGCGGTCAGGACGGGCATGGCGATGGCCCGGGTCTGGTAGGAGCGGTAGGAGGTCGTGTCGTGTTCGGTGATGAACGCGTACCCGCACCGGTTGATGATGTCGGAGCGGATCTCGTCGCGTACGCCGGAGGCGATCGAGGGGAAGCCGGTGATGACCAGGGTGCGTTGGCTGCCGGGTGTTATGCCGAGCGTGTGAGCCTGAGGGGAGCCGACGCCCAGGACCAGGCCGGGCATCGCGTCGTCGTCGAGCAGCGGGTCCGTGCCTTCGACGTCCACCCGGGCGGAGCCGTCGATCGCCTGGCTGGCGGGGTCGATCAGGATGACGCCGGAGGCCCCGTCCGTTCCCGTCTGGTCGCTCCGGGCCGTGCCGGCCAACGGCGAGTCGGGGTCGACGAGCATGACGGTCGTCTCGTCGATGCCCGCGCCGGTGCCGCAGTCGAAGTCGTCGACGCCGCGTTGGACGACGCACTCGTAGTACGCCTGGGAGGTGGCGCGGACCAGGTGACGGGATTCGTCCGGCGCGGTGAGCACGATCGCCTTGTCCATCACGTCGGGGTAACGGCCCGCGAGGTAGTCCACGTCCTGTTCGTTCAGATAGTCGACGATGAACAGCCCGTTGTCCGCGCCGCCGGTGGCGAGCATCATCTGCCCGCTGAACCATGATCCGGCGGCCAGCAGCAGGAGCGCCAGCGCGCACGCGGGCGCGGCCAGCGCGCGCGAACGGCCCACGGCGCGGCATTGCACCGGCGTGCGCGCCAGCCAGGGCAGCGACGCCAGGAGCGCGCCCAGCGCGCATCCTCCCAGCAGCGCGCCCGCGACGCCGCCGAAGGCCCATTCGGCGGCGTGGTAGCGTCCGACCGCCACGCACGCCGCAATCAGCAGCGCCGCCGACGGTATGACGAACCAGCGCGCGGGCCGGGCCGGCGCCACGGCCATGCCGCCATGGGAGGGCCGGCGGAACAGGACCGCCCATGCGAGCGTGCACGCGCACGCCAGCACGGACGTCACGAACGCGACCGCCGACAGCGCGCCGGCGGACGCCTCCCACCGCCAGTACTGTCCGAACCATCCGCCGAACGTGCCGTGCCCCCAGGCGAACACCGCGTACCCCAGCGCGACGCCGGCCGCGGAGCCCGGCAGCGTGCAGGCCAGCATCCCGCGGAACACCGTCCACCGCGCCGCCCGCGGCGGGAACCCGCAGGCTTGCAGCGCGTCCACGACCATGCCGCCGTTGCACCGGCCGGCGCGATGGAACGCGACCGCCATCGCGGTATGCACGCACACCGCGCACAGGAACAGGACCAGCCCGTACCACCGGTAGCCGGGCAGGTCGCGGCTGCGCGCCGATTCCGACGCCCGGCGAACGGCCGCGTCGCGGTATCCGACGGCCACGCTGCCGGTCGTGGCCTCCTGCGCCACGATCCCGCCGTCGACGACCGCGGCGTCGTCGGTCAGCCACAGCCGCGCGTCCCCCAACACGCCCGGCGCGGCCACCGCCGCGGCCGTCACGGCGCCGGTGTCGGCCGGGTCGACCGTGAGCCCGACGAGCGTGTAGTCGCCGGACGCCCCGTCATCGTCGCAGCCGACGGTCACCGTGTCCCCGGGGACGGCGCCGATCTGCCCAGCCGCGGCCCGCGACAGCGCGATCTCGCCCGGGGCGTCCGCCCGTCGCCCCGCGACGAGCGTGCCGTAACGGGACGGGCCGGTCAGCAGCGTCAGATCGGCCACGGTGCTGCGCGTCCCGCCGTCCGTCCGCACGCCGAGCGAGCCACGCGCCGACGAGGAGGCGACGACGTCGCCGGAGGCCGTCCGGCCCTCCATCGCGGCGGCCAGCGCGTCGCTGCCGCCCGACACCTGGTACGCGTACCCGCCGAACCGTCCGGCCGCCCCCTCCTCCACGGCGCGCACGTACGCGTCCATGCCGTTCAAAGCCAGCACCGGCAGCATCGCCGTCGCCAGCGACACCACGAACAGCAGCACCGCCAGCCCGCGGTGCGCGCGCACATACCCGCCGGTCACACGCCCGGAGACCCGCACGGCGTCCGCCCGCCGGCCCCGCCCGGTCACGACGCCACCAGCCCGTGGTCGTGGATGCGCAGGATCCGGTCGCACCGTCCGGCCACCATCGGGTCATGCGTGGCGACGACGACGATCGCTCCCCGCTCATGCGCGATGTCGGCGAGCAGTCCGGCGACCGTCCCCGTGTTCTCCTCGTCCAACGCGCCGGTCGGTTCGTCGGCCAGGATCACGCGCGGGCGCAGGACCAGCGCGCGGGCGATCGCCACACGCTGCTGCTCGCCGCCCGACAGCTCGCCCGCCTCCCGGTCCGCGTACCCGTGCAGACGCACACGGTCCAGCAGCGCGTCCACCGAACCGGCATCCACCGCGGCGACGCCCGCCGTGCCGGGGGCCGGCCTCCGCCGACCATGGCCACGACGGTGCGAGGACGCCTCGACCGCGAGCATGATGTTGTCCCGCACGCTCAGGTACGGGACCAGCCGGTAGTCCTGGAACACGCGCATGCACACCGATCCCAACAGCTCGCCGCGGTCGATGTCGGCGACGGGCGTGCCGTCCAGCGACACCGACCCCGCATCCGGCCTGAGCGAACCGTCCATCAGCCGCAGCAGCGTCGTCTTTCCGGACCCCGACGGCCCCATCAGCGCCGTCGCCGACCCCGGCTCGAACACGGCGTCGGCCCCGTCCAGCACCACACGCCTGCCATACGAAAAACCGACGTCATCCAGCACCAACATGGCGGCTCCTTCCTCCCGAACGGGTAATGGCGCACGCTTCCACCCTCTCCGGCCGCGGACCCATCCCGGCCGCACGTCCGCCCTACGGCGCCTTGGCCTGATCGGATGCGGTGAACGGGAACACGGTCCACACGCGCGGACGGCGGACATGGCCCAAAGTGCCCTGACGACCCGCGCGAGAGAATCCGGCTTCGGCCCCATGATCGCGTCCCCCCGAATCTTCGTCGATTGGATGGAAGGGATGGCCCCCTCAAACATGGTAAATCCCTGTCGCATGACATTTCAAGGAGACGGTCGACTTCCGTCATGCGAAAACATGATTTCCCTTCAAAACCTTGCCGCCGCGGGTTCGGGCCCTGCGTCGCCTCGCCGTATGGGCGCGTCGTTCATGACGCAGGCGCCTGCCGCCATGCGGGAACGCCAGGATCCGCCGTGGGATCCAAACGGTTCGGGGGGAGTCGTCATGCCGAAACGTCATAAGCCGGCTGCGCGTCATCGTGGAGCCCTATGGGCGGGGGAACGGCCGACAGGCGGAGGAACGATTCCACGTTCCCGACCCGGGCCATATAATGACCATGAAACGGTTGCGGCATGGAAGGGAATCATGAAGACATTGCCGTCGTACCTGCTTTCGCGGGGTCTTTATTCGTTCGCGTTCGCCTCGGTTCCGGTTCTGTTGTCCACATCCGCGGCTCAGGATGGGTATAATGCGTCGGAAATAGGCCTGATCCTTGGTCTGGGCGCCCTGCCGGCCGTTTTCGGAGGGGTCCTGGCCCCGATGATGTTGCATCGGATCTCACAAAGGAGACTGTTTTCCGCCCTTACCGTCATATGGATTGTGTTGGCGGTCGTCTGCGCATTGTATTCCCGACAACGTCAGATCCCGCTTCAGGGGTATGTCGGTATCTCCTTCTTTGTGGAGTTGGCCGGGGCGGTGATGATTCCGACGATGGGCTCGTTCCTTCCCCTGATCGTTGATAAAAGCGGTCTGGCAAAAGCGAATTCGCTCCAAAGCTTCGTCCTCGGCATCTGTTCCGCCGTCGGCCCCGCCATCGTGTCGGTAAGCGTTCTGTTGTTCAACGCTTCGCTAATGTGGCTCATGCTCGCCGGGTTCATGTCCCTGTCGCTGCTTCTGCAAAGGCGTCTCCCGGAGATTCCTCCCGCGAGGCCCGATGGTCTCGGATCCGACCTACTGTCCGACTGCAGGTTTTTAATCGGGCAAAAGCCTCTGCTGCGTGTCATCGTGGGTTCGGGCCTGTGGCATTTCGTTGTATGGTCGTTGTTCATGACGCAGGGCCCTGTCGCCATGCAGGATCGTTATGACTCGCCGTGGGCGTGGGGCCTTATCCAATCGATATTCTCGGTGGG